>JAQTVA010000145.1 GCA_028707055.1 Candidatus Bipolaricaulis sp.
AGAAGCGGTTCAGCATCGTCATCGTGGCCGAGGGATCCAGGCCGGTGGGACAAGACGGCCAGATCGTCGCCGAGGCCGAGGTCGACGCGTTCGGCCACGTCCGACTTGGAGGGATCGGGCAGTACCTGGCAAACCAGCTGTCCGACCGCATGCGCGCTCCCGTGCGAGTCACGAACCTCGCGTACCTCCAGCGGGGTGGGAGCCCGGCGCCGTTCGACCGCATTCTCGCTACCCGGTTCGGTGCCGCGGCGATCGAGTTCGCGCTCGAGGGGACGTTCGACGTCATGACCGCCGTGCAGGGGATGCGCATCGTGCCGGTGCCCCTCAGCGAGGCGCTCTGCAACCCGAGACCGATCGAGGACTGGCTCCTCTATCTCGTGGACCTGTTCGACTGACGAACCGCGGCGACGTCGAGATCAGCGGGAAGTGCGCGTCCGCGGCGTCGGAGAGAGCACGATCAGCCCCTGCTGTTTTCGCCCGTCTACGTAGACGTCCAGCCCGGCGGGGGCCTCGTAGTGGGCGAGGTGATCGTCTCGCTCTACGACGCGGAGGGAACGGAGCACCTCGTCGGACAGCACGTCGCCTCGCTCGATGGCCAGCGGAATGTACAGCACACCGCTCGAGACCATGTCGGCATAGAAGTGCGTTCCGTAGGAGAGCTCGGGCGCGAACGATTCGGTGGCCATCTCGACGATGACGGATGCGCCGGAGATCTCGCTGTATTCCACCGGGACGCCGAGCCGAGGATTGGATGACGCCCATCGCCCGGGGCCGACGAGGATGTACGACTCGTCCCGAGCAATCAGAGCGTCGTTGATCCGCCCCACGCCTCGGGCGATGGTGTAGGCCTGAGATACCTCGTAGGACGTGGGGTCGACGAGCACCAGGTGTCGAACTCGGCGCAGAATCCCGTTGCCGAGGACGCGATGCGACCGGAGCAGGACCTTCGTGTCGGGCTCCTCGGGGGCGCGGATTCGACGGTGTTCGCTCCGACTCCCGAGGGGGCGCACCTGAAGAATGTACAGGAGGGGTGATTGGCTTCTTGCGGCCTCTTCGCTCGAGAAGTCGAGAGCGAACTCGACGTCCACCGGGTAGTCGAGGAGATCGCGCAGGGAGGCGAGGAGATCCCGCACGAGAGGAGTGAACGGCATCAGCGTGGTCTGCTCGATCAACCGCGTGAACGTCGCCACGAACCGCTGGTCCCGCGAGAGCATCACCTGGTCGGACACGGGATCTGAGACTTCCCCGTCGGGATGAACGACAGAGCAGATGCTGGAGAGGAGGGGGTTCGACAGCTCATTGAGGCGGCGCTGACTGAGCCTCCCCTCGGTCATGTCGAGCACGTCCACCGTCTCCTGCGAGTAGCGGACGATGGATGAGGGGTCGCTCCCCTCGGGACGCAGGCCCGGCAGACGGGGCGAGAAGACCCTCGCGTACTCCCGTCCGACCGCGCGCGTGCCGATTCCCACGACGAGTCGGACCACGCCGTCTTCCGGACGCAGACGATCCGTCCACGGGTAGAAGTTGCGGGAGAAGGCGACACCGCCGACCAGAGGGTAGAAGAGGTCCGCGCTGTGCTGGCTCCCGATCATGTTCTGGATGAGGATCGCCATCTTCTCGTTTCGCCAATCGAGGCCGTGGCGCTTTCGGTAGGCGCGCGCATTGGGGCCGAACGTGGAGGCGTAGATTCGCTGAATCGAGGCCACGAGCAGCGCAAGGCGACGCTCCATCGGGCCTTGGTTCGGAAGGAACTCGGACAGGTACATGCCGGCGAAGGAGTGATCCGGGTCGTCCTCCATGATCGAGGAAGAGCGGGCGACGATCGGGCGCTGTTCTCGGGCGAGGACGGGAACCAGTCTCTCCCTCCATGCCACGGGAAACGTGGCGGCGGCGAAGCGGGCGGCAAGCTCTTCGCGCGGCATGTGCCCGCTGCAGGTCGCTTCGACGGCGCCTGCAAGGTTGTTCTCCTTCATGAAGTCGTCGAAGGCATCCGTGGGCAGGATGCTGGAGTGCGGGAAGCGGACGAGGTGCGCGTGCTTCGTCAACGTCGCGCCGTCTTGCACGTGGCGCATCACGAACACCAGGCCGCGGGCCTTGCCGCCGATCTGTCCCTCGCCGAGAAGATCGACGCCCGTCGGAACCTGGGAGGGGTCGAGTCGATAGGAACCGTCGAGGGCTCGAGCGAAACGGAAGAAGCGGGACTCCGCGGCCGAGGGGCGACCGGCCGCGGAGTGCCGATGGCGCGAAGGAGACAACTACCTCACCTTCTCACGGTCGCACGGAGGGAAGCGACAGAGGACGGCGTCACGCCCGGGAGGTTCGCCCGCTCGCGTGAACCCACAGCCGCTACGCGGCCGCATCTTGAATGTTCCCTTCCGCGAGCTAGGCAACAGCGTTGTACCCGCCGTCGAGCGCCTTCTCGTTCATCGGGACGAACTTGCCCTTCCCCGACTCCTCGAGCGCTCTCGCCATCGCCCGTTTCACCGCCGCCAGCGAGACGGTCCCCGCCACGCGCAGGTACGCGCCGAGGGCGACCATGTTCACGACGCGGGTGTCGCCGATCTCGCGCGCAATCTCGTTGATCGCGACGTAATGGGCGGAGATGTCCTTTCGCGCGACCTTGCGGTCGACGAGCGAGGCGTTGACCAGCAGGGCTCCGCCCTTGGCGACGAGCCCCTCGAACTTGTCGAGCGACGGCCGGTTGAGTGCGATCACCGCGCTGGGCTCGTCGACGATCGGCGATCCGACCGGCGCCTCGGAGAGAACCACGGTGCAGTTCGCCGTCCCGCCGCGCATCTCGGGCCCGTACGACGGCAGCCACGTGACCTCGAGCCCCTCGTCCATTCCCGCCTGGGCCAGGATCTTCCCGGCCAGCAGCACGCCTTGCCCTCCAAACCCCGCGATGACGACCGAGCGTTCCATCGAGCTACCCCCTGTCCACGAGGTCTCCCAGCGGGAAGACCTTCGTCACGACGTTGGCGACGTGCTCGTTCGCCTGGGTCGGCGACATCCGCCAGTTGGTTGGGCACGTCGAGAGGATCTCCACGAGGGAGTATCCCTTTCCCTCGACCTGGTTCTGGAAAGCCTTCTTGACCGCCTTCGTGCAATCGAGGATCCGGCGCGTGTCGTAGAGCGCCTGGCGGGTCACATAGGTTGGAGCCTCTAGGGTCGCGATGATCTCGGAGAAGCGGATCGGATACCCGCACTGCGCGGGGTCACGCCCGTCCGGCGTGGTCGTCGTCTTCTGGTTGACGAGGGTGGTGGGTGCCATCTCGCCTCCGGTCATCCCGTAGATCTGGTTGTTCACGAAGATCACGGTGATGTTCTCGCCGCGATTTGCTGCGTGGAGAGACTCCGCTGTGCCGATGCTGGCGAAGTCGCCGTCGCCCTGGTACGAGAAGACGACCAGCTCGGGTCTTGCACGCTTGATCCCCGTCGCCACGGCGCTCGCCCGGCCGTGGGCAACCTGTACGGCATCGCAACGGTACCACAGGTAGGCGAACACGGAGCAGCCGACCGGCGCGATACCCACGGTGCGCTCCGCGATTCCCAGTTCGTCGATCGCCTGTCCGATGATCCGCGTGATGATCCCGTGATGGCACCCCGGGCAGTACGTGTACCGCGCGTCGGTCAAGCTCTTCGGCCGCTCGAAGACGGTCGTCATGCGCGTGACATCAACGGGCATGTTTTCTCACCTCGTTCAGGATGCTCTTGGGTGTCGGGACGACGCCGCCCGTCTCTCCGTAGAACGGCGTTTCGGCACGCTCGGCGACGGCGAGTCTCACGTCCTCCCACATCTGTCCTGCGCTCATCTCCACCGTGAGCACGGTCTTCACGTGATCGGCGACCGCGCGCAGCGCCTCGTACGGGAACGGCCACAGCGTGATCGGTCGGAACAGCCCGACCTTCAACCCCTCGGCCCGGGCCATCCGGAGAACGCTCTTCGCGATCCGCGCGGTGCTTCCGTACGCCGCGATGACGAGATCCGCGTCGGCGACCTCCGCTTCCTCGTACCGGATCTCGTGTCTCTCGATCTCCCGATACCGGGCCTGGAGTTCATCGTTCATCCGCTTCAGGTTCTCCGGGCTGAGGTCGAAGCTGAGAATGATGTTCGGATCTCGCCCGGCGGCGCCGGTCGTCGCCCACGTCTTCCGCGGCAAGGTCGCCGGATCGATCGGCTCCG
>JAQTVA010000146.1 GCA_028707055.1 Candidatus Bipolaricaulis sp.
TCCCGCCGCGCTTCCAGGCGAGAACCTGACCGGGCGCTAGGAACACCGGTTCGGAGATAGGTTGCGCTGCGGCCTCCGGCCCCGGCGACGGCTGGGCAGCCGGCGAAGCCGTCGTGGTCGAGGGACTAGGCGTCTCCGTCGCTCGCGGGGAGACGGCCGTTGGCGCCGACGGCGTGGGGCTTGGCGCCTTCTTCTCCCCGCATCCTCCGATGCTCAGGAGCGCGGCGAGGCAGAACAACCCCAAGAGCGCGTACGCCCGTATCGTGAGGTGTCTCATTCCGTTTTCCCTCCTCGGTCTCGAGGTCTCGCTCGACGTTCCGTTCGGCACCCGAACGTAATCGGGGTTACACATGAGCCTACTGACTCCGACGCCCCTGTCAAGTCGCGGGGGCGGGCGACCGACATGCCGGGAACCGATTGCCGGGCCCTCCCTTGTGCCGCGCGGACCTCAGCTGCGGCCCGCAGGATCGCTGGAGAGCCGCTCTCGGATCCACTCGTCCACGCACCGGTCGAGGAGTGGGAGCGGCATCGGACCGGCCTCAAGAACGACCCGATGGAACTCGCGCAGATCGAACCCGTCGCCGAGCCTGTCCATCGCGCGGCGGCGCGCGTCGCGGATCGTCCACATCCCCAGCGTATAGCCGCACGATTGGCCGGGTTGGGTGAAATAGCGCAGCGCGGCGCTCGGACGAGGGCGCACCCCGGTCGCGCTCTCGAGGTAGCTCGCCGCGTCGTCCCACGTCCAACCGTAGGCGTGAATCCCGGTGTCGACGACGCTGCGCGCCGTCCGTTGGAGTTCGAGGCGCAGCCGGCACAGGTTGCCGAGGGGATCGTCATCGTAGAGGCCCATCTCGGCGGCGAGCCCTTCCCCGTACAGGGCCCACCCTTCGACGTAGGGCTGGAACGCGGGGTGCCAGTCGTAGAGGCTCGTTAGCGTGTCGCGGCGCACGTTGACGAGGTCAAGCTCCAAGGCGAGCGCAATCTGGAGGTGGTGGCCGGGGACCGTCTCGTGGTGCATAAGGACCGGCTCGTCGTATGCGGTGTAGGCGATGACGCTCACCAGGTTCGTGATCATGCGGCCCGGTCCCGAACCGTCCGGCGGCGGGCCGGCGTAGTAGGCGAACGTGGAGTACGGATCGACTTCGACGACGACGCCGGCCTTGGGAAGGCGAGCGAAGCACGCCGGCAGCGCCGCCATGGAGCGGTCGATCAAGCGCTGGTACTCGGCGAGAAGGGCGTCCCCTTCGATGGGGGTGTTCGCTTCCGAGATGCGCTGGTTGAGCTCGACGATCGTGAGGTCTGGGGGCCACCCCATCGTCTCCGCACAGGACCGCATCTCACCGACGATCCGATCGACCTCCGCACGGGCGCGTTCGTGGATCGTCTGCGGCGACCAGTCGCTCGTCGTGTGGTGATGGAGCGACGCGGCGTAGAACTCGGTGCCGTCCGCGAGACGGCTCGCGCTGAGGGCGTCGCCCGCCCGGCTCTGTTGATCCGTCACGTAGACGGCGAGGCGCTCGAACGCCGGGATCACGGACTCAGCAAGGCTCGCCCTGGCTTCGGCGAGCCACCCCTCCGTGGCCTCCTCCGCGAACCCGGTCGTCTGCAGACGATCGCGGAGCGCAGTGTAGAACAACGAATCCTCGGGGTTCCGTCCTCCGGCTTCGTCCGTGGGCACCGATGGCTCGATCGAGGCGAGCGCCAGGCGGAGCAGGACCTGCGGGGGAAGAGCGCCCGCTGCCTCGCGGCGGCGGAATCCCTCGATGGCTTCGTCCATCCATGGGCCGAACGTCGCCAGGCGACGGAGGTACGCCTCGACGTACGCGGCGCTGTCGAGAGGGAACGTTGTCATGAAGCTCTGCAGGGCGCTCTGGAGGTCGTAGGCGTTGTTGCAGTAGTCGACGTGCGCAAAGCCGTGCCATTGGATGAGGTCGTCGAGGTACCACGCGTAGACGTCGTAGGTCAGTTGGTTCCCCTTGTCGAGTGCCGCTCGGTTCCGAGATCGCAGCGACCTCAGGGTCTCCTCCTCGAGCGCGTAGGTCTCCTGGAGGTACTCCGACGTGCGGTCGCTCCACACCCCGGGGTCCTCGACCCCGTAATCCGCTGCGGCGCCGCTGAACAGGAGGGTGTCGGGATCCCGTAGCTGGAGGCATCGGTACGATTCCTCGACGAACGCGCGAAACGGCATCTCCGAAGGCCCCACGGGGAGGTCGGCCTCCGCAGGCGAAACAGCCTGGCTGGGCCGTACGCCGTCGACGAGTGGCGGCACGGCGATGAGGAGACCGAGAAGAAGAAGGCCCACAACCACGATCCATCGAAGCGACATCGACTCCCTCCGTTCAAATGGGACGCACACGAAGGACACTCCCACCGAGTGTCACGGCGTACCCGGGATTCTAGGGGAAGAGGCGTGCGCTGGCTACGGACGGCGGATGTCGTTCGTTTGCTCGAACGGAGCGAGGAGGCTCGAGAGCGCCGGCGACTCCGCGCGCAGGATCGAGTACATCCGAAGGTCGTGGTACGTCCCACGGTCGAAGTGCGCGCGCCGGAGCGTCCCCTCGCACGCGAACCCGGATCGCTCGAGCACCCGACACGACGCCTCGTTCTCGGGGTGCGCGAGGGCCTGGATCCGCTCGATCGGCTTCGCCGCGAACAGGTACGCGACGAAGAGCGGAATCGCCTCGCCCATGACCCCTCGCCTCCGATCCTCGGGACGGAACACCCGGTACCCGATCTCGAGACCCTGGTAGCTGTGCGAGGGCTTGTAGTAGTTGACGTACCCCAACCGTCTCCCGGCGAGATCGGTAACGAGCAATCGTCCGTACTCCTCCGTCCACCAGCCGTTCTCGCGAAATCGCTTGGTCCACTCCGACTCCGAGCCGATCCCGAGAGGCCAGTGATCGCCGACGGTGCGCACATCGGCCATCAGGTCGTACAGGCCCTCGAGATCGGGCTCTCGGAACGTCCTCAAGACAACGTGGGTTCCCGTGAGCATGTCTCCTCCCATCGGGCGGCTCGGATGGCGCCGCCCCTTTGCGCTCGCGCGTTCACGAATCGTACCTCCGGCGCTGTTGGCCGACGAGCTTGCCGGGAGGGCGATCCGCCCGTCCGTGGAGGCGGGCTCTCGGAAGATGTCAGCACGCGGTCGAAGAACGCCTTGGTGAGGACGTCGATGGACGGCGGAAAGCCGCCGTGCCCGCCGCGCCCCACGCGGATCAAGCTTGCCTCGATGCCGGCGCCGAGGCGGTGGGGTGGGTGGTAAGATGACGCCTCGGGCGAGGAGGATCATGGCGTTCGAGATCGTCAGGCTGCACGAGAGCCACGTGCCTTCGGCCGCTCGTCTCGTCGCGCAAGGCTGCGCGGCGCTGCGCGAGCGGGTTCCGGCGGTTCCTCCGCGGTACGAGAGCCCCGACGTGTGGTCGAGCCGACTGCGACGGCTGCTCGGTCGCGGCGTTGGCGTTGCCGCGTTCGAGGGCGGTCGAATGGTTGGGTTCCTTGCCGGGTATTCGATCGGCCTCCTGCGCGGGCGCCCCTGCGTCCTTTCACCCGAGTGGGCCCACGCGGCTGAGGCGTCCGTAAGCCGACGCGTGTTCGAAGCGTTGTACCCGGCCGTCGCGCCGGAGTGGCTACGGCTCGGAGGCGAGTTCCATGTAATCTGCACGCTGGCCCATGACGCATCGGCTCTCCAGGGGTGGGCGTGGGCCGGGTTCGGGCACATGGTGTGCGATGCGCTGCGTCCCCTCGCGCCGATCTCCGTCTCGTCCGGCGGCATCGACGTGCGTCGCGTGACGGCGACCGACCTTGAACAGGTCCTGCCGTTGGCGTGCAGGCTGGCGGAGTGCCTGGCGGCCCCGCCGGTCTACGTCCTCGATCGGAAGTCCGAAGACTCCGCGACGTGGGAGGCCGACCTCGGGGATCCGCGGACGGCCGTATGGATGGCGGTGCGACGCGGACGGACCGTTGGGTACCTGCGTCAGACGCCAGCGACGGAGGATGCCTGCGACGTGATCGTGGACGAAGGGACGACGAGCATCACTGGGGTCTACGTCGTGCCCGACGCGCGCCGAGAGGGGGTCGCGGCGGCGCTGCTCGCTCGAGCCGTCGACTGGGGGCGCGAGCAAGGCTACGTCCGCTGTTCCGTCGACTTCGAGACGGCCAACAGCCCGGCGGCACGGTT
>JAQTVA010000147.1 GCA_028707055.1 Candidatus Bipolaricaulis sp.
GGCCGTCATCCGGATCTCGCTCGCCGTGATCCGCCCTGTGCGCTTCACGCCGGTGCGGTGGGTGATCGTGAACGGGTGACGTTTTGCCGAGGCGAGGAACGACTCCTCGCGTGTGTACACGAGCTTGACCGGCCGTCCCGTCGCCCGAGCGAGGAGGGCGAGGAAGATCTCGACCGTCACGTCCTCCTTGCTCCCGAACCCGCCGCCGACCATGGCGCCCTGCACGCGGACCTTGTTCTGCTGGATCCGTAGGGCCTTCGCGACGGTACGAAAGTGCTCGACTACCTGGGTGCAGATGCGCAGGTTGATCACGCCCTGCTCGTCGACCCAACCCACGCCGGCCTCTGGCTCGAGGTAGGCGTGCTCGACGAACGGCATCCGGTAAGTGTGTTCGACCACGAGGTCGGCTTCGGCCATCCCCCGCTCGAGGTCGCCCTTGCGGATCGTCCACTTAGCCACCACGTTGTGGTCGCCCGCGACCGCGTTGGGATCGGCGACATCGCCGCAGACCGGGAGCGAATCGGGCTTCAGGGCTTCTTCGGGGTCGAACACCGCGGGGAGCGGGTCGAGCTCCACCTCGATGAGGCGCATCGCCTGCTCGGCGATCTCGACCGTCTCCGCGGCGACGAGGGCCATCGGCTCGCCGTGGAAGCGGACCACGTGGGTCGCCAACACCGGGGCATCGGAGCCCTTGCGCGCGGCTCGCCCCGTCTGGCCGGGCATGTCGGTGGCGAGCTTTGTGTCCGGGAGATCCGCGCCGGTCAGGACGCAGGCCACGCCGGGCAGCGCCCGGGCCTTTGATACATCGAGGCGCACGATGAGCGCGGACGGGACCGGGCTGCGGAACACCTTCGCGTGGAGCATGTTCGGCATCGAGAAGTCCCCGGCGAACGCCGTTGCGCCGACCGCCTTCCCCAACGCGTCGACGCGGCGGAGGGGCTTCCCTACCTGCTTCAGCGGAGGCAGGTCATGCGGAGGCAAAGGCTTCGGCTGGATCCGATCGCTCATCGCTTCTCGCCTCCCTGCTTCGTCGGCGCCTTCTCCCGCAGACGCTGTGCCGCCAGGCGCACAGCCTCGACGATCTGGCCGTAGCCGGTGCAACGGCACAGGTTCCCCGAGATCGCCTCGCGGATCTCCGCCTCGGACGGGTTCGGGTTCTCGTCGAGCAGCGCCTTCGCCGCGAGCACCATCCCCGGCGTGCAGTAGCCGCACTGGACGGCGCCGGCATCGGCGAACGCCTCCTGGATCGGGTGCGGGCGATCGACCGTACCGAGCCCGGCGTTCGTCGTGATCGCCGCACCCTCGGCCTGCCACGCGAGGACGAGGCACGAGTTCACAACCTTCCCATCGAGGAGCACGGCGCACGCGCCGCAGTCGCCCTTCTCGCAGCCGTTCTTGACATCGACGTAGCCGAGGTCGCGCAGCGCCTCGAGCAGCGTTCGGTGCGCCGGGAGCGTCACCTCGTGCGTACGGCCGTTCACCGTCAGGCGCACGATCCGTCCGGGCCGAGCACTCGAGCGCGACTCACCCGTCAGTGTGGGCTTCACGTTCGCCCCGCTCATCGCCCATCGCCTCCCTTCTCCACCAGCTCGAGGAGCGCACGCTTCACGAGCGTCTCGGTCACCCGCCTGCGGTACGCGGCCGTGCCGCGGACGTCGTCGATCGGCGACGTCGCCTCCGCGGCGAGCTTCGCGGCATCGGCCGCGGCCTCGACCGTCAACCCGTGTCGCGTCAGCGCGGCCTCGGCCTTCGCGACGCGTAGCGGGACCGGAGCCACCGCGCCGAGGGCGATCCGCGCCGCCTGGCAGCGTCCGGCCATGTCGACGACGACGCGGGTTGCCACGCTTGCGACGGAGATCGAGTCCGCCTTGCGAAGACCCAGTTTCCGATACGCCGACAGGGTGCCGGGGACGGCACGCGGGATGTGGATGCCGACCAACAGCTCGTCTGGCTTGCGAGCGGTCTTGCGCACGCCCTTGAAGAACTCGGCAAGCGCCACCTGGCGGCGGCCGCGGACGCTGCGCAGCTCGACGACCGCGTCGAGGGCGAGGAGCGGTGGCGCCGCGTCGGCGGCCGGCGAGGCGTACGCGAGGTTCCCGCCGATCGTCGCCCGGTTCCGCACGAGCGGCGAGGCGAAGAGCCGGCACGCTTCGACGAGCAGCGGCGCGTGCTCGGCGACGGCCGGGTTCTTGAGCACGTCGGCGATCGTCGCCATCGCGCCGATGACCAGCTCGTGGCTGTCGATCGTGATCCCGCGCAGCTCGTCGATCCGCCCGAGGTCGAGGAGGGTCTCCGCCTTCACCCGCGCGCCGCGCAGATCGACGAGGAGGCTCGTCCCGCCGGCGATCGGCTCCATCCCCGGCGCCGCCGCGAGGGCGTCGATCGCGTCGCGCAGCGACCGCGGCTGGACCAGCTCAAACGCAGGCAACGTCATGGTCTTCCTCCTCGAGATCGATCCGGAGCAGATTTCCCGGGAGCCTCTTCGTCCGCCGCGTCGCGCGCCGACGGCGACGGCGTGCCGAGCCCGGCGGCTCGCTCGATGGCGCGGACGATCGACGCGTACCCCGTGCAACGGCAGTGGTTGCCCTTCAGGTAGTCGCGGATCTCGTCCTCCGAGGGCTGTGAGATCTCCTCCAGCAGTTTCTTCGACATCAACAGCATCCCCGGCGTGCAGTAGCCGCACTGGAACGCGTTCTCGTCGATGAAGGCTTGCTGCAGGGCGGTGAGTCGACCGTCGGCGGCCTCGCCTTCGATCGTGCGAATCTCCGCACCGCCGGCCGAGACGGCGAGGACGAGGCAGCCGAGAACCGGCGTTCCGTTCATCCACACCGTGCACGCCCCGCACTCGCCGATCCCGCACCCGTACTTCGCCCCCGTCAGCTCCAGCCGCTCGCGCAGCACGTTGAGCAAAAGCTCGTTCGGCGCGACGTCAATCTCCATCGCCTCGCCGTTCACGGTCAAGTGGATGACAACGCTTCCATTGGCGTCGACGAGCATCGATAGAACGTCGCGGGGCTTGGACGGCACGACGCTGCCCCTCAAGCGATGCTTGACCGGCGAAGAAGCTCTCTCCCAGGTGAGGCTTACCGCATCGTGAACCAATGCGATCGCCGCCTTCCGACGGTAGTCGGCCGTCGAGCGCACGTCGTCGATCGGCTGGATTTCGTTCGCTGCGGCTTGACCAGCAGCCAGCCGCACCTCGTCCGTCATCGGCTGCTTGCCAAGCACGGCCTCTGCCTTCCGCGCGCGAACGACGGTCGGCCCAACCGAGCCAAGCTCGATCCGCACTGACGTCGCGCGTCCAGCCTCGTCGCGCGACAGGCGGACCGCGGCGCTCACCTTGGCGAGATCCGCGTGGACGCGGCTGATCTTGAGGAACGCCGACCCGGTCCCCAGCGCAACCTTCGGCAGCCGCACCGCGGCGAGGATCTCGCCCTTCCGTAGCTTGACCTGGCCCGGCCCGGCGAGGAGGTCGCCGAGGGCGACCATTCGCTCTCCGTCGGATCCCATCAGGTATGCCTCGGCGCCGAAGGCAAGCAACGCGGGGACCGTGTCCGACGCCGGCGAGCCGTTGCAGACGTTGCCGCCGAGCGTCCCGCGCATCGCCACCTGCGTCGAGCCGAACGCGGCCGCCGCCTCGGCGAGCGCCGTGTACGAGGTCCACAGGAATCGAGACACGGCGATCTCGCGGATCGTCGTCAGGGCGCCGATCCACACGCCGTCGGAGCGTTCCTCGATCCCGCGCATCTCGGGGACGAAGGTGATGTCGATTACTTTCGCCGGCGCGATCTTCCCGAGCTTCATGTCGACGATCAGGTTTGTCCCGCCGGCGAGGATCTTCGCATCGGGGTGCTCCGCGAGGAGGGCGAGCGCCTCGTTGAGCGAGCTCGGCCGCAGGTAGGCGAAACGGTGGGGAAGAACGTGAGTGTTGATGGAGTGCGCAGCCAGTTCGCGGTGCGCGGTGCGCGGTTCGGGGTCACGGGAAGATGGCATCATGGGGTTTGGAGAGGCGTGCGGAGTTCGCGGTTCGCGGGTCATCGGGACGCCTCCTTCTTCGCGAGGGCGGCGAGGATCTTCTCGGGGGTCATCGGTAGCTCGTAGAAGCTGACGCCGATGGCGTTGGCGATGGCATTGCCATACGCGGCGGCGACGGGGTTCATCGCC
>JAQTVA010000148.1 GCA_028707055.1 Candidatus Bipolaricaulis sp.
GGGGTTCGGTTCACGCCTGCGGAACGTCGTTCACAGTGGGCCTTGTCTACGTCCTTGCCCGGGCGGCGAACGAGGTTCCTGAGTTCCGGCAACGGGTACGCGACGGTGGCGCGGTCGAACACGCTGTCGTTCACCCTTCGATCACGGTGCTTGCCGACGACGGCACGTTCCGGTTCGTTACGCTGCGGTACTCGTCCCAGTTCGCTCGCTTTGCGGCGGACGCCGCAGAGCGCATCGAGCGAGCGCGCGGCGCCGGATCGCTCTGGTCGGAGCCCGATCGGGACGATCTCCTGTTCATGACAGCGATCCCTTGGGTCGCATTCACAGGCATGGTGCACCCGGTTCCGCTCGAGCCGCCGGACTCCGTACCGCGGATCGCGTGGGGCAAGTACCGCGAAGTCGGTGGACGGCTCGCCATGCCCCTCAACGTGCAGGCACACCACGCGCTGGTCGACGGAATCCACATCGGGCGGCTCTTCGGGCAGGTAGAACAGCTTCTCGCCACGCCGGACGAGGCGCTCGGAGCCGTTACCTAGGCGATCGCCGAGGCCTCGAGGTCGTAGTCGTCGAACCCGACGATTCGGACGCGGACGAACTCCCCGGCGGCGAGCTTCTTCCCACGGATCCGGGTGATCGGGTCGACGTCGGGGGCCTGGGTCGCCGTGCGGCCGATCCACAGGTCGCGCCTCCCCGCAGGCGCATCGATGAGCGCCTCGGCTTCCGTTCCTATACGCGCTTCGTTGGCTCGGCGCACGATATCCCGCTGCAGCTCCATCAGCCGCCGGAGCCGGTCGGCGACCACCTCGGCCGGGACGCGGCCGGGTAGGAGAGCGGCGGGAGTGCCGTCCTCGGGGGAGTAGGCGAACGCCCCGAGGTGGTCGAAGGAGAGCTCCCGAACGAGGTCGAGCAACTCGGAGAACTGCTCTTCCGTCTCGCCGGGGAAGCCGACGATGAACGTTGTCCGAAGGGCGATTCCCGGCACCCGAGCGCGCCAGCGCTCGATCAGACGCAGGCAGTCGGCCTGAGTGACGCGACGGTTCATCGCCTCGAGGACTCTGTCCGACAGATGCTGGAGCGGGAGGTCAACGTACGGGACGACGTTCGGAAGCGAGGCGTAGGTGTCGATCAGCCGATCGGTGACGTGGGCCGGATGAACATAGAGAAGGCGGATCCAGCGGAACTTCCGGATGCGCGACAGGTGCTCCACGACGTCGTGAATCCCCACCCGCGAGGCGAGGTCGGCGCCGTACAGACTCGTGTCCTGCCCGATCAGGTTGACCTCGCGGACTCCAAACGCCGCGAGGTCGTTGGCCTCACGCAGGATCGCGTCCAGCGGCCGGCTGCGGAACGGTCCCCGAATGGAGGGGATCGTGCAGTACGCGCACCGGTTGTCGCACCCGTCGGCGATGCGAAGGTACGCCGTGTGTTGCGGCGTGAGCAGAAGCCGGCCTTCTTCCTCCGCATCGGTCTCGCCGAGCCCGACGGCACGGACGAGGGCCGCGTGGTCGTCGATTCCGAAGAACCCGTCCACCTCAGGGGCGATCGCACGCAGCTCGTCCGAGGACCGAACGACGAGACACCCCATCACGTAGAGGCGCCTTGCCGGCCCAGCGGCTCTCCAAAGGAGGTACTCGCGGAGGACGTCGATCGACTCTTCTCGCGCCGGGGCAATGAACCCGCAGGTGTTCACGATGGCGATGTCGGCTTCCTCGATCGGCGCGCCAACGATCGCCCCCGCGGCGGCCAGGCGGCCGAGGAGCCGTTCGGAGTCGACCAGGTTCTTCGCACAGCCGAGGCTGGCCAGGTGAACGCGCGGCGCGCGCATCGCATCCCGTTCTCTCGCCACCGAGCCTCCTCCTTTCGACCCTCCGGGGCACTCCGCGCCGGATGGGGCATCCTAGCGAGCGCGCCGACTTCGCACAACCGCCCTCTCCCCGTTGCCTCGCCGCAGGCTTCCATCGTAGAATATTCCAATATGGAATACCGAGGCTCAAAAGGTTTTCCCGTCGAGTATGCCGCCCTTGGCTTCCTGATGGAGGCTCCACAGCACGGTTACACCCTGCGGCGAGACCTGTCCGCGGGGCTTGGATCCCTGTGGAACGTGGCGTTGAGCCAGTTGTACAGCGTTCTTCACCATCTCGTCGATCAGGGGTGGGCCGAGGTTACGGTTGAGGCGCAGGAGGGTCGTCCGTCCCGCCGCACCTACTCGGTCACGGCGAAGGGACGCCGCGCCTTCTGGCGGTGGGCATTTGCGCCGGTGGCGCACCCGCGTGACCTACGGGTGGTCTTTCTGGCCAAGGTCTACTTCCTTCGCAGGTTGCGGCCAAAGGCCGTCCGGGGATTGATCGACGCCCAGAGGGCGCAGCTACGCGAGGCCCTGCTTTCGCCTGGGAAGAGAGGGTCGATCACAAGCGACGACGCGGCGATCGCCGCGGCGACGCAGTCGTTCCGTGCGGCGCAGGTGGAAAGCGCCGTGCGTTGGCTGGATGAGAACCAGGGTCTTCTGGAATCCGCGGAGGAGGAAGCGTGAAGAGACGGTTGACGATCGGACTTGTCGTGAGCATCGCCGCGATCTTGGGCCTTGCGGCGTGGGGTGAGGAAGTCGTCCGGGTCGTGGACTCGACGGGAGCCTCCGTCTGTGTCCCGCAGCCGGTGGAACGCTTGATCTGCGCCTACGGCTCCGGCACGTACCTCGTCTACGCGCTCGGGGCAGGAGATCTCCTCGTTGAGGCGTGGTACGTCGGCGTCAAGGGAATCTCACAGGCGTGGGAGTCGATGTTCCGTCTCGAACCGAGGCTGGCCGACATCCTCGCGTTCGGCGATCCGAACATCGAGGATATCGTGGTCCGCGGCGCGCAGCTCGTCATGGCCGACGCGTCTCGCCACGGGGCGCTGGCGAAGCAGCTCGGCGATCTCGGGATCCCGGTGATCCAGTACCTGATTGAGACACCGAGTCAACTCAAGGAAGCGATGGTCTTGACGGCCGAGGTGCTCGGCCCCGAGGCCCAACAGCGGGCCGCCCGCTTCCTCTACGACTTCCTGCGGATCACGGGAACCGTCGAACACGATCTCCGAGAGACCGTGGCCGCTGCCCGGCCCCGGGTCTTGTTCGTGGGAACGGATCCGTTTCGGATTGCCAGCGGGGACATGTACCAGACCTGGTTGATCGAGGCGGCCGGCGGCGTCTCGGTGAGTGCCGAGCTACGGGGCGCGTGGAACACGGTGAATCTGGAGCAGATCCTGGTGTGGAACCCGGACGTCATCGTGATTCCCGCGTACAGCCCGGTGAAGCCGACGGATCTCACGACAAGCCCGGACTGGCAGGCGGTAGCCGCTGTGCGCGAGGGCCGCGTCTATCGCATGCCGCGCGTCTTCGGCCCGATGGACACGCCGGTACCGGAGTCGCTGCTCGGCGTCCTGTGGCTTGCGACCGTGCTCTACCCTGGGGCGATCTCCCTGGACCTTGCCGGTGAGATGATCGTGTTCTACGCGACCTACTACGACTACGCGCTCTCCGACGACGAGATGGAGACCCTGACCCAGCCATGACGTGGTCGCGGGGTCGCCGTGCCCTCTGGATCCTGATCCCGGTTGCAGCGGCCCTGTTTCTCGTCTCGCTTGTCGTCGGACGGTACGGCGTCCGCCCCATCGAGGCGCTTCGCGCCCTGTTCGGACGTGCAGGCAGTTCCGACGTTCTTCGTGCCCTCATCCTTCGAGTTCGCCTTCCGCGGACGCTGGCAGCGGCGTGCGTCGGAGCGAACCTGGCGGTGAGCGGCGCCGTCCTTCAGGGGGTGTTTCGCAATCCCCTCGTTGACGGCAGGGTGTTGGGAGTGAGCTCCGGCGCGGCGTTCGGCGCCGCTCTGGCCCTCTCTCTTGCCGGAGGCGCCGCCGCTGTTCAGGGGATGTCTTTCCTGTTCGCGCTCGCGGCCGTGGGGCTGGTCGCCTGGATCGGTTGGCGCTTTGGAGCGGCGCCGCTCATTCTTGTAGTCGGCGGCATTGCCGTCAGCGCCCTCTTCGATGCGCTGGTCGGACTGATCAAGTACGCGGCCGACCCCTTGAGCCGGCTCCCCGCGATCACCTATTGGCTGCTTGGAGGCCTGAGTGGGAGTCGTTGGACCACCCTGGTGCCCCTCATCC
>JAQTVA010000149.1 GCA_028707055.1 Candidatus Bipolaricaulis sp.
GCGTGGTACGAGACCGCGCGGGACCGCGGCGCGTTTGGAGGCAAGATTCTCGGCGCCGGCGGCGGCGGATTTCTGCTCCTCTACGCGCCGCCCGAGCGCCACGAGAGAATCCTGCAGGCACTCCCCGGCCTGCGCCGAGTCCCCTTCGCCTTCTCCCCCGAAGGCAGCCGAATCTACTCGATTGACTAGTCGAGCGAGTTCATAGAGTTCGTTGGGTTCGTAGGGTTCATTGAGTTCGAAAGGCATCCAGAGGGCAGTAGCCGGGGTGCGCCATTCTTCGGACTCCGTGAGTGCCTAACCCAACAAGACCCGTACTTCGGCCGCGCCCCTCCGCACTCCGCGCACTTGCGGCCGGCACACCGTTCGCGCCCCTCCGTCCGCGTTTGGCGCATTTGCCGCTCCGTCCGCGCTTGACGCCAGCCCACCGCACTCCGTCCGTTTGCGGCACCGTGCGCGCTTGCCGCGTTTGCGGCTCGCAGTCCGTTCGCTTGCGGCGCAAACCATGTACGCTTTCCCGAACCCTACGAACCCAATGAACCCAACGAACTCCACGAACCCTACGCATCCCGTAGGCGAAGGATCCACTCCGCCGCTTCGGCCAGCGACCCCACGACGGCGTCCACCCTCAGCCCAACCCGCGCCGTCTCGCTCGTTGCGCGAGCCGCCTCGGAATCCGGTTCGATCCGGATCGTCGCCGCGCCGATCGCGTTCCCCGCTTCCATGTCCGTCCACGAGTCGCCGACGACGACGGACTCCGCGAAGTCGACCCCGGGAACATCGCGTTGGGCTTGACGGAAGAGACCGGGCGCCGGCTTACGGCAGTCGCACTCGCCCTCGTCGTGCGGACAGACGTAGACCCCGTCAATCCGCGCGCCCAACGCCGCCAGAACCTCGACCATGCGGCGGTGGATCTCCCGGACCGCGCTCTCTTGCACGAGCCCGCGAGCGATCCCGCGCTGGTTCGTCACGACGAAGACCCGCAGCCCCGCGGCGTTCATCCGGACAATCGCCTGCGGCACGCCTGGCAGCAGCGCGAACTCGGCCCAATCGGCCACGTACTCACCCGCCGCCGGCTTGCGATTGATGACCCCGTCACGATCGAGGAACACCGTCCGGAAACGAAGCGGATGGGATTCCCGTGCGCCGTCTTCAGCCGCCCGCTCGTCCATGCCCCACATCCCGCGGACACCGCCTCGCGGGCCACTCGACCTGTGCCCTGGCGTAGGCCTCGAGGGAGCCGTAGTCGGCAAGGTACGTGCCTTTCGGGATAGGCCATCCGAACATCGGAACCCCTCGTTCGAGGAGCGCGGGGAACACGTCACATCCGAAGTCGACGCCCTTTCCCGCTGGAATGTGATCCAAGATCCCAGGCTCGAGGACGAGGATGCCCGCGTGGGCGAGATCGGAGAAGACGGCGTCTCGTGACGGTTTCTCGACGAACCGCCGGATGCGGCCGTCGTCCGCCACGTCGGCCAGGCCGACCTCGGTCGGTCGCGTCGTCTTCGAGAGCGCCATCGTGAGAGCGGGCGAACCAGCGGGGAGAGCCGCCACCTTCGCAGCGTGATACCGCACCAACTCGCCGAGATCGAGGTCGGTTAGGACATCGCCGTAGACGAGCACGAACCGCCGATCGAGGAACGAGCGCATGGCGAGAACCCCACCTGCCGTCCCCAGAAGCTCGGGCTCACGGCTGTACGTCAGCCGCATCTCCACGCGCTCTCCGCCGCCAAAGCGGTCCGTGATGCTCTCCGGGCAGTGGTGGAGGTTGACGGCGACGTCACGAATCCCGTACGAACGAAGCCACTCGAGAACGTGTTCCATCGCCGGCTTCCCGCCGACCGGGAGGACCGCCTTCGCGCACGTGTCGGTCAGCGGCCGCAGTCGCGTCCCTTCCCCGGCGGCGAGGATCATCGCCCTCACGGCGGCGCCGTCGATGCGTGTGGACTCCGCCAGCATCGCGTCGCGCAGCGCGAGGGTGATGGCGTGGTCGAGGACCATGTGGATGTCCTCCTGCTGACCGATCCACGCCGCCGGGGCGCACACGCAGACATCGACCATGTCCTTGAGGGAGCCGCCGTCGCGGCCGGAGAGCCCGATCGTGCGCAAGCCGAGGGCGCGGGCGGTCTGCACCGCTCGGAGCACGTTGCGCGACGTACCGCTGCACGAGATCGCCACCAGCACATCGCCGGGCGAAGCGAGGGCGCGAAGTCGCTCCGACATCGCGACGTCGTACGAAACGTCGTTTGCCCACGCCGTCAGACTCGGAAGGTTGTCGGTGAGCGAGATCGCGCGAAGCGGCGGACATCCTGGGACCATGGCGGTCTTCGTCATGTCCACGACGAAGTGGGCCGCCGTCGCCGCGCTGCCGCCGTTCCCGGCGAAGAAGACCGTTCGCCCCTCACGCCAAGCGCAGAGCAGCTCAGAGACCACGTCGGCGATCGCCCCGCGATCGAGCTTCGCGAGAGCGTCGCGGAGCTCGACGATGTACCGATCGAACGGCTCTGTATGCGACAACTCGCCCTCCTCTCCGTCACTAGGCCGCTTCCGGAGCGAGGCCACAACACAGCCGCCAACTCGCCCCGCATGAGAGTGAGTCTACCCGAACCCGGCGCAGCGTGAGACAGCGTAGCGTCGCAGCTTGCCTGCGACGTTGGGTCATCCGCGAACGTCGCATTCCGACTCGACCGTCGCACCAAGGTGCGACGCTACAGGGACTTACGAACGTCATACTAACAGCGCGGTGCGCTCAACGGCGTAGCGTCGTGAGCTCGGCTCTCGGCGTTTCGTCCCCCCACGTAGCGTCGGAGCTTGCCTGCGACGTTGGGCCATTCCCGAACGTCGCATTCCGACTCGCCCGCTGCACACAAGATGGTGGCGCGCTCTCACGGCAGGACCGAGCGTGGTGCGCTCTCGCGTGGGAACCGAGCGCATAGACGCTACGTCCACGTCGTACTCCGACTCGAATTGCCTTCCACGTTCTCCCACGCTATCCTCTGATATCCTCAT
The DNA here is from genome assembly GCA_028707055.1 of Candidatus Bipolaricaulis sp. Classification (GTDB taxonomy): domain Bacteria; phylum Bipolaricaulota; class Bipolaricaulia; order UBA7950; family UBA9294; genus JAPLGD01. The sequence continues at coordinate 3,007 of JAQTVA010000149.1, forward strand.
TATGACTAGAGATGAAGCCTCGACTTACGCAACGTTCCGCAAGCGGCGATCGCTCCGTCTATCGTCTCACGACTACACCGAGTCGCGACCGTACCACGTCACCTGGGGGACACATCATGGGAGACCCATCCTGCTTGCAGACACCGCTAGGGCAGTTGCCGAATGCATCGAGGCCGAAGCTCGGCGCACACCGGCGGACCTCTACGCGTACTGCGTGATGCCCGACCACGTTCACGTTCTCGTCGTGCCGCGCGGCGGCGGGAACGTCATCCGCTTCGTACAGGCCGTCAAGAGCCGCACGGCTCATATCTACTCCTCGCTCGGCGGCACAGAGAAACTCTGGCAGAGAGGCTTCTACGACCGCATTGTGCGTAAGGAAGAAGACATCGCCCACCTTGCGGAGTACATCCTCGCCAACCCCGTCCGGGCAGGAGTCGCCGAAGACGCCTCCGCCTATCCGTTCTCGCGCCTCTTCCCCTCGTAGCGTCGTGAGTTCGTTCTCGGCGTTTCGTCCCCCGGCGTAGCGTCGGAGCTTGTCTCCGACGTTCATCTTGCCTGTGACGTCACGAACGTCGCACAGACAGCGCGGTGCGCTCCCGGTCGTAGCTTCGTGAGCTCGGCTCTCGGCGTTTCATCCCCAGCGTAGCGTCGCAGCTTGCCTGCGACGTTGGGCCATTCTCGAACGTCGCACAAACAGCGCGGTGCGCTCAACGGCGTAGCGTCGGAGCTTGCTCCGACGTTCCGAACCTCGCACACAAATGGTGCAGTGCGCTCTCGCGTGGGAACCGAGCGCATAGACGCTACAGGGATTTGCGAACGTCGCACACAAACGGTGCAGTGCGCTCTCGCTCCGGGATCAAGCCCGCCTCCATAGGATAGCGGGTTCGCCTTCATGACGGAGCATGCGCGCTTTCAGCGCGTGGCCCTCTCTTGTCAACCCCGAGTGCGACACTACGACCGTTCACGGATCCTGAGCCCTCCCGAACCCCACGAACCCAATGAACTCAACGAACTCAATGAACCGGGCCGTGACCGCGAACCGCGTACTGCGCACCCCCTTCCGAACCCAACGAATCCCGCTTCCGGGCGCTCTTCCGATCCCGACGCCCCGCCGGGTATGCTCGAC
>JAQTVA010000150.1 GCA_028707055.1 Candidatus Bipolaricaulis sp.
ACGGCCGCGGCGCCGCAGACCAGAAAGGCGGAATGGCCTCGACGGTCTACGGAATGAAGCTCCTGAAGGAGCTCGACCTCGTGGAGGACTTCACGGTCTACGTCGTCGGGTCGGTGATGGAAGAGAACTGCGACGGCCTCTGCTGGAAGCATCTGATCGAGGAGCACGGGCTCGTACCGGACCTCGCGGTGATCACCGAGCCGACCAACCTTCGCATCCACCGAGGACAACGCGGACGCGTCGAGTTCCGCATCCGCACGACGGGGGTGTCGGCGCACGCCAGCGCTCCGGAGCGGGGAGAGAACGCCGTCTACCAGATGGCGCGGATCGTCTCCGGCATCGAGGCGCTGAACGCGCGGCTGCTCGGCGATCCGTTCCTCGGGAAAGGGAGCATCGTCGTCTCGGAGATCGTCTCGGGATCTCCCTCCGTCAACGCCGTCCCCGATCGCTGTGAGATCCACATCGATCGGCGCACGACGGCCGGGGAGACGTGGGACACGGCCGTCGCCGAGATCCGTGAGCTGCTTCGCGATGTGGGCGTCGAGGCCCAGGTTCTTGAGCTCAACTACGATGAACCGGCATACACCGGCCTTCGCTACCCGATGAAAAAGGTGTTCCCGGCGTGGGTGATGGACGAAGGGCACCCTGTCATCGCCGCCGGCGTCGAAACCTACCGGCAGGTGTTCGGAGGCGATCCGCAGGTCTCGCGCTGGGATTTCAGCACCAACGGGACGGTCATCTCGGGCGTGTATGGGATTCCGGTCGTGGGGTTCGGACCGGGAGACGAGGCGTTCGCCCACGCCCCCAACGAGAAGGTGTCGATCGACCACTTGGTCAGGGCGGTGGCGTTCTACGCCGCCTTTCCCCGCGTTGTCTGCCGTCGAGCGGGGACGCGGGAAGAAGGAGAGTGAAGCGATGCCTTACCTGTTCCGTCGACGAGATTTCATCACGACCCAGGACTTCGAGAGGGAAGAGATCGACGTCATGCTCGATCTGGCGCGCGACCTGAAGATCCGGTTCGCGCACGACGAGCCGACCCCGTGGCTGCTCTACAAGACGCTGTTCATGTTGTTCTTCGACGCGTCGACGCGAACGCGCAACTCGATCGAAGCGGGGATCACGCAGCTCGGAGGCCACGCCCACTTCCTCGCTCCGAACACCCTTCAGCTGTCCCATGGAGAGACGGTGGCCGACACGGCGAAAGTCCTGTCCCGGTACGGCCACGCCATCGCGATCCGCGCGTGCGAGTTCCGCCGCGGCAACCGGTACATGAACGAAATCGCCGAGGCGGCCGACGTCCCGGTTCTGAACCTGCAGGACGATGTCTACCATCCGATGCAGGTTTTGGCCGACCTGATGACGATCCAGGAGCGGTTCGGTAAGGACCTCCGCGGCCTCAAGGTTGGCATCTCGTGGGCCTACGCCGAGTCGCACCTGAAGCCGCTGTCCGTGCCGCAGTCGCAGATCCTCCTGTTCGCGCGGTACGGGATGGATCTCACCCTCGCGTATCCGGAGGGGTTCGACCTGATGCCGGAGATTGTCGGAGCGGCCCGTACGAATGCCGATCGGTATGGATCGACGATCACGATCACCCACCGCATGGAGGATGCCTTCGAGGATGCCGACGTGATCATCGCCAAGAACTGGGGCGGGTTCTACGCGGCGAAGTCGGTCGAGGGGATCCAAGAGGCGTCGCGCCGCCATACCGACTGGATCTGCAACGAGGAGAAGATGGGGCTGACGAAGAGGCAGTCGATCTACATGCACGCGCTGCCCGCCGATCGAGGCAAGGAGGTCACCGACGCCGTCATCGACGGGCCCCACTCGGTGATCTATGATGAAGCGGCCAATCGCCTGCACACGGCCAAAGCCGTCATGGCGCTCGTGATGGGCGGGAGGTAGCTCCGCACCACGGAAGGAGGCAGCATGAGTTGGTTCGATCTCGCCGGTCGGGACCTCATCAGCGAACTGGACTGGTCTCGGGAGGAGTACGACGTCGCGATGAAGGTCACGGACCAGCTGAAGGGCGCGTACTACAGCCGCACTCCCCACCCGACCCTTCAGTACAAGACGCTGGCGATGATGTTCTTCGCCGGATCGACACGGACCCGGATGTCGTTCGAGACGGCGATGACGCAGCTCGGTGGGCACGCGCAGTTCATCAACCCACAGACGATGCGCCTGTCGCTGGAGGACAAGCCGGGCGCGGGCGAGACCGTGAAGGACACCGCCGAGGCGATGGAGCGGTACTGCGACGCCATCGGCATTCGTCTGCTCGATGACGCGATCCAGCAGTACGGGCAGGCCGACGAGGTGATGCAGAAGTTCGCGCAGCACTGCCGCGTGCCGATTCTCAACATGGCATCGGACATCTACCACCCGTGCCAGTCGCTCACCGACCTCTACACGATGCACGAGAAGCTCGACGGCGACGTTCGAGGAAAGAAGATCGTCATCATGTGGGCGTGGTCGCCGTGGATCCGCGGCTGGTGCTCGGTGCAGGGAACCGCGCTCATCTCATCGTTGTATGGAATGAACGTCGTCGTGGCGAACCCGCCCGAGTACGACCTGGACCCGAAGGTGATGCAGAGCTGCCGCGACCTCGCCGCGGCCGCGGGCGGCTCGTTCGAGATCTCGCACGACCTCGACAAGGCGCTCGACGGGGCCACGGTCGTCTTTCCGAGGAACTGGTTCACGAAGGATCGCTACCAGATCGGCAAGGAGAAGGAGGCCGAGATCGCAAAGCCGTACGTGGGGTGGAAGTACTCGACGGCACGCCAGAAGAAACTCGGCGCCCCCGGGTACCTCCTGCAGTGCATGCCGGTGGATCGGGGCAACGAGGCCGACCCCGAGGTGTGCGACAACCGGCTCTCGTGGATTCTCGACCAGGCGGAGAACCGACTCCACACCCAGAAGGCGATCCTGACGTTGACGATGGGAGGGCGCCTCTAGAGGACATGACGAAGCGCACGACGTGGATCGGTGCGAGCATTCCTCGCCCCGACGCCGTGGACAAGGTGCGGGGCGAGGCGCGGTTCGCCGACGATCTTGCCTTTCCGGGCATGGTACACGTCGGCGTCGTCCGTAGTCCGCAAGCGCACGCCAAGATCCTGTCGATCGACGCCGCGAAAGCACTGGCTGATCCTGAAGTCGCTTGCGTCATCACCCACCGGGACGTTCCCGGGGCCAACGTCGTTCACGTGATCTACGACGACCAGCCGGCGCTCGCCAACGGCGTCGTCCGGTACATCGGCGAGCCGGTGGCCCTCGTCGCCGCGACGTCGCGGCGCGCCGCACGGATGGCGGCGCAGGCCGTGCGTGTGGAGTACCAGCCGAGGACGGCGGTCACCGATCCCCTCTCGGCCCTCGAACCCGGCGCGCCCGTCGTCTGCGTCCCCACCGCGGCGGAGGGCGGCGGGAACGTCTTCAACCGCATGGTGCTCGAGAAGGGCGATGTCGAAGACGGATTCGCGCGGGCGGACGTCGTGGTCGAAGGCGAGTACGAAACGGGGTACCAGGAGCATGCGTACCTCGAGCCGCAGGGAGCGATTGCCGTCCCCGACGAGCTCGGAGCGATGGCCGTCTACGCGTCCATGCAGTGCCCGTTCTATGTGCAGGCCGCGGTCGCCAAGGTGCTCGGGCTTCCCCTCTCCAAGGTGCGCGTCGTACAGACCGCGACCGGCGGGGCATTCGGCGGGAAGGAGGACGTCCCGTCGCTCATCGCGTCCCTCGCCGCGCTCGTGGCGTGGGTGGCCCGCCGTCCGGCGAAGCTCGTGCTCGATCGCGGCGAGGATGTGTTGACCACGAGCAAGCGGCATCCGGCTCGGGTCCGCTACCGGACCGCGGCGAACGCCGACGGCACGGTGACCGCCATCGATGTCGACGTGGTCCTCAACGCCGGCGCGTACCAGACCCTGTCTTCCGCGGTCCTCTGGCGCAGCTTGGTGACGGCGGCCGGCCCGTACCGAATCCCCAACGTCCGTGTCATCGCGCGCTCCGTCGCAACGAACACCGTTCCGAACGGAGCGTTCCGCGGGTTCGGAAGTCCCCAAGTCATCTTTCCTCACGAGTCGCAGATGGACCGACTCGCGGAGCGGCTGGGGCTCGACCGCGCCGAGCTGCGGCG
>JAQTVA010000151.1 GCA_028707055.1 Candidatus Bipolaricaulis sp.
GCGGTGGAGGGGTTCTCCGTCGCCGGGAAGACCGGTACGGCGCAGAAGGCCGTCGCCGGCAAGGGGTACGCTTCCGGGAAGTACACCTCTCTGTTCGGGGGGTTCCTTCCTGCGGAGGATCCCGCGTACGTGATCATGGTGATCCTCGACGAGGTCGGCTATGGACCCGTTGGGGGAGGGGCGACGGCAGGACCCGTCTTCAGCAGCGTGGCGACCCGCTGGGCCCGGATGGGCGAGCTGATTCCCGTCGCCGGGCTGTAGCCCCTACTGCCGTAGGTGGATCGCAAGCATCGACAGGTCGGCGTGCGACACGCCGGGAACGCGCGTCGCCTGGCCGAACGATCGAGGCCGAACCCGCTGGAGCAGGTGGCGACCCTCGAACGAGAGCGTTGTCAACGCCCCGTAGTCGAGATCCTCGGGGATCTCGAGAGCGTCAAGGCCGCGCAGCCGCTCGATCTCGTGCTCATGCTGGACGAGGTATCCGGCGTACTTCCCCTCGATCTCCACTTCATGGCGGACGTCGTCCGGGATCTCGTCGACGGCGATGAGGTCGGCGAGCCGGATCTGCGGCCGACGGAGCAGTTCGAATAGGCTGGCGCCGTTCGACTCGAGCGGTCGAGTGCCGCACTCCGCGAGGCGGGCGCTGCGCGGATCGGAGGGCCCGATCCGAGTGGCGCGCAGCGTCGCGACCAGGCTCTCGATCCGGCGACGCCGGCGCAGCATCCTCTCGAAGTCCTTGTCGGAGACGAGGCCGAGGGCGTGTCCACGCTCGGCGAGGCGCAGGTCGGCGTTCCGCTCGCGGAGAGCGATCCGGTGCTCGACGCGCGACGGAAGCATCCGGTACGGCTCGGTGACGCCCTTCGTGACCAGATCGTCGACCAGGACTCCCATCACCGCTTCCCCACGGGTGAGGACCAACGGATCCCGGCCCTTCACCCGGTGCGCGGCGTTGATCCCGGCCATCAACCCGAGCGCCGCCGCCTCTTCGTACCCCGTGGTTCCGAGGAGCTGCCCGGCGAGATACAGCCCCCCGAGGTCTCGAACCTCCAGGGAGGCCCCCACGTGAAGCGGATCGACGAAGTCGTACTCGATGTTGTAGCCGTAGCGGACAATGTGGGCGGACTCCAGCCCTTCGATCGAGCGGACGACGCGCTCTTGTAGTTCAGGCGAGAAGGCGGTGTAGATCCCTTGGAGATACACCTCGGCGTTGTCGCGCCCCTCCGGCTCGAGAAAGACCTTGTGTCGCTCCCTCCCAGGGAACTTCACGATCTTGCTTTCGAGCGACGGACAGTGTCGTGGTCCGGTTCCGCTCATCAGACCGTTGTAGATCGCGCTCTCCGCGAGGTTGGATTCGATGATCCGGTGCGTCTCCGCGTTCGTATGGGTAATGTAGACGGGGTGGTCGTCAGGAAGGACGCGGGGCTCGGACGCGAACGAGAAACACAGCGGAGTCTCGCTCGTCGCCTGTCGCTCGAGGCGGGCCACGTCGAGGGTCCGGCGATGAACGCGGGGCGGGGTTCCCGTCTTCAGCCGTTCCATGCGGAGCCCAAGCCGGCGCAACGACGCGGCGAGTCCGAGGGAGGGAGGCTCCCCCGCCCGCCCGGCTGGGTAGGAGACCCCGCCGAGGAGAATCCGGCCGTTCAGGAACGTTCCAGCGGCAATGACGACCGCCCCCGCGGTGAGGTCGAGTCCCTCGCGAAGACGAACGCCGGCGACCCTTCCGCCGCGAACGATCAGGTCGTCGACCTCGCCCTCGATCAGGTCGAGGGCTTCGGACGCCTCGAGCGTCCTCTTCCAGGACGCCTTGTATGCCGCCCGATCCACTTGGGCGCGGCGCACCTGCATGGCCGGCCCCTTGCTCGTGTTGAGAAGGCGGATGTGGATCATCGTCTCGTCGCTGATGCGCGCCATCGCGCCGCCGAGGGCGTCGACCTCCGCGACGAGTTGGGACTTCCCCGGCCCGCCGATCGACGGGTTGCACGGCATCCGACCGATCTCGCCGAGGTTGGTCGTGACCAGCGCGGTGGCGGCCCCAAGCTTGCTTGACGCAAGCGCCGCCTCGCATCCAGCGTGTCCTGCCCCGACCACGATGACGTCGTACCGTGTCATGCTCTCAGGGATCCGCCTTCCTTTTCGTCGTGCATGGACCTTTCGGCGAGGAGGGGACGGCTGCGAACCCGACGCCGACGCTCCGGCGGCACGCGCCGAGGACGGGCTGGATGGTAGGAAGCGAGTGCTGGAAAGTCAATCGTGCACACGCGCACCGACCGGCTATACTCGGTTGCTGGGGGAAGCACGATGCGCGCACCACTCATCGCCGGGAACTGGAAGATGCACAAGACGTCGTCCGAGACCGAGGAATTCATCACGCGCTTCCTCTCACTCGTCCCGCAGACAACGGCGGAGATTCTCCTCATCCCGCCGTACACGAGCCTCGATCGTGCCGGCCGCATGCTGCGCGGCACAGGGATCGCGCTCGGCGCGCAGGATCTCCACCCCGAAGTCCGAGGCGCATTCACCGGCGCCGTCTCGGCCGAGATGCTCGTCGATTGCGGATGCCGCTACGTGCTCGTCGGCCACTCCGAGCGCCGTCACGTCTTCGGCGAGCAAGACGACCTCGTGGGCCGGAAGCTCTGCGCGGCGCTTGCCGTTGGGCTGCGCCCCGTGCTCTGTGTAGGCGAGACGCTCTCCGAGCGGCGTGACGGAGCGACCGAGCGCGTCCTCGAGAGGCAGCTCGACTCGGGGCTTCGCGGCTTGATGCCGAATGCGATCGCCGACCTCGTCATGGCCTACGAGCCGGTCTGGGCCATTGGGACCGGCGAGACGGCGACGGCGAGTCAGGCGCAGGATGCCGCGGCGTGGATTCGCGGGTGGGTGTGCGATCGACTGAGCCGTTCGACGGGCGACGCGGTTCGGATCCTTTACGGGGGGAGCGTCAAACCCGACAACGCCTCGGGGTTGCTGGCCTTGGCGGACGTGGACGGGGTCTTGGTCGGCGGAGCGTCCCTCGACCCGAGCGGGTTCGCGCAGATCGTCGCAGGGACGGGAATCTGATGGCGAACGGAACGGGGCTGCTGCGCACGATCCCGAACCAGATCACCGTCGCGCGGCTTGCCAGCGTGCCGCTGCTCATGTTCTTGATCCTGTGGGACTCGGATGTCGGACGAATCCTCGGCATCGTGCTCTTCTTCCTGGCCGCCGTGTCCGACGCCGTGGACGGCTATGTGGCGCGCAGTCTCAAGCAAACGAGCACATTCGGCAAGCTGGCCGATCCCATTGCCGACAAGCTCCTCGTCTCGGGGGCGCTCATTGCCCTCGTGGAACTGGGAGAGCTGACTGCCGCCCCGGTCATGATCATCGTGGCGCGGGAGTTCCTGGTCACGGGACTGAGGATCTTTGCGATTTCCGAGGGTCAGGTGATCTCTGCGAGCATCCTCGGGAAACTCAAGACCATCTCCCACATCGCCCTCATCCTGGCCATCCTCGTGGGGCGATCGTTCCCCGTCGCTCCGGGGTGGGGAGTCGCGCGTCTGGCACTCCTCGGGCTTGCCCTCTTCCTCTCCGTCGCCTCGGGCGTCGAGTACTTCGTTCGCTGTCGTAGGCTATTCTCGTAGCCGCCGCGCCGTTCCGCTTTGCCCTATCCCCACTCGCGCGGGGAGCGGGCTTCCCCGACGTTGGGCCCCGCTACGGGAAAAGGCGCGGGGTCCAAGACTCCCCTCGTGTCCTGGACCCCGTGCGCAAGGAGGTGTGCGCTCTTCGCACGCCCCTAATCTAGGGGAACAGGGTGAAGGCGCTGTGAGCGCCGGATGGTGTCAGCGTGGAGAAGGGGCCCGCCGCGTCGGCGCGAGGGCGAACGCCTGCGCTGAACGGCAACCGACCACTCGGTGCTAGGGCGTCGACGAGGTCCCGGCCGGCGCGTTTGTTGCGACCCAGCAGAAAGACAGAAGGAGCCACTTGCCGTTCGGTAGATACCGCAGGCTTGCGGCGAAGGTTTGCGCCTCTTCTCCGGACCGTGCGAACCTCCCCATGACGTGCCACAGGTTCTGGACCGTGCTCTGTGTCTGCGAGATCGCGAACAGCCTGTACGGAGGGC
>JAQTVA010000152.1 GCA_028707055.1 Candidatus Bipolaricaulis sp.
CGACCGTCGCGAACTCGCCGTCGCGGAACAGCGTCCGCCCGTCGACGATCGTGAGCGCCACGTCGGTTCCCGCGCGGAAGAGGACAAGTTGATCGGCGACGTTCCCGGGGGTGAGCGGCGTGTCAAGGTCGAGGCGCACCCCGATGAGGTCGGCGCGTTGTCCGGGCCCGAGGGTCCCCGCGCTTACGCCGACCGCGTCCGCGCCCCACGCGGTGGCCATGGCCAGGACCGTGCGCGCCGGCAGGACGAGCGGATCGCGCCGCACGCCCTTGTGGATGAGGAACGCAGCGCGCATGACCTCGAACGGGTCGTTGACGTACCCGTCGGTGCCCAGGCCGGGACGGATCCCGGCCGCAAGCATCTCGGGAACGGGGGCGACCCCTCCCCCGACCTCGCAGTTGCTTGCCGGCATGTGGACGAGGTGAACCCCGTGCGCAGCGAGCACGGAGATCTCGGCCGCGGCGAGGGCGACGCCCTGGGAAGCGACGATCGACTCGTCCCAGAAGCCGAACCGATCGTACCAGGCGACAGGGCGCACACCGTACCGCTCGAGCGTGAACGACGGCTCGTGGTCGCTCTCCGAGAGATGGAGGTGCGTGCGAAGGCCCGACTCGGCCGCCAAGTCCTTTCCTTCGCGCACGAACGCCTCCGAGCAGGAGAACGACGTGTGCAGGCTCATCATCCCGGTGATGCGCCCAGTCCGGTACGCGGCGGCAAATCGGACGTTCTCGACGAGCGCCGCTCGACCCGCGTCGACGCCGTGGCGCTCCGACGCTTCGAGGGAGAGCACGGCGCGAATCCCGACCTCTTCGGCGACGCGGGCCTCGACGTCCAGCGCGCCGGGCGCGGCTCGCGGCGCCTCGAGGACGTCGCACACCGTCGTGATCCCCAGCCGAATCATCCGGACGCACGCGAGGCGGAACGCCGCCTCGATCATCGCCGCGTCGAGACGATCCTCCACGCGCGGCCACCAGAAGTCAACGAGGAACGGGTAGAAACCTCTAGGACTCTTCGTGAGCGGGATTCCGTGCGCCAACAGGCCGTACGAGTGCATGTGGGCGTTGACGAACCCCGGCAGGAGGATGAGATCGCGCGCGTCGATCGTCTCGAGGCCCGCTCCCGATCGGACCAGGTCCTCGTTGGGAGCGATCTGGGCGACGGCTCCATCGGCGATGCGCACACCCCATCCCCTCTGCAGTGGAGCGTCCGCCGCCGCGAGCAACGCCCCGCCGAGCACGATCCGCTCATCCATGGCGCAGCGCCTCCAGTCGGGCGGCGACGTCCGGAAGACTCAGGCGGCCGAGCGTCTCCGACATCGGCCATCCCCGCTCGGAGTCCCACCCGCGCAGCGCGTAGTACTCGTCGAGCATCTCCTCCGCGTGGGCGACCTCGCCCAGCGCCCCCATGGACGGCGACGGCTCCTCCCTGAACCGGCGCGGGAGGCGGTCGTCGGCGCGGGTGATCCCGTGCACGGCGTTGTAGGCGCGCATCAGGTTGTAGATTCGCTCGCCCGTCTGGCGCAACCCGTCGGCCGTCGTCTCGATCCCCGTCGCCAGGGTGAGCCCTTCGGCCAGGTCCGCCCAATAGACCTCGGCCATGACGAACGTTCCGCCGGACTTGCAGACCCCGATGGAGTCCACGACGGCGCCGAAGTCCTCGCCGTCCTTCACCAGGAACGGCTTGTACCTCGTGGCATGCGGGTCGGCCATCTCCGGAAGGTACGCGGCGCCGTAGCGGCGGACGACCTCGTTCGGGCTCCCCGTCTCGTCGATCGTCGGGAACGCCTTCAGGTGGTCGGCCCCGCGGCTCGACGTGATGTGCGCGAGCCCCATCGACTGCTGGGCGCGTCCGTCCTGAGCGGGGATCTCGAGACCCTTGACCTCCATCGCATACGCGTCGGCTCCTCGGCCGAGGCGGCGCGCCGCCTCGCGAACCCCGAGCGCCAAGAGGTCGCCGAGCCCCTCGCAGCGCGCGATCCGCTCGATCAGCTCCAGCACGACGCGGTAGTCGCCCCACCGCAGCTCCAGGCCGTCCGTATCCGCCGTCGTCAGGAGCCCTTTCTCGTAGAGCTCGAAGGCGAACGAGATCGACCGCCCGGCGGAGATGGTGTCCATTCCCAAGCGGTCGCACCGCTCGTTTGCGTGAAGGATCGACGGGAGGTTATCCACTCCGACCGCGGCTCCGAAGGCGTCGAGCGTCTCGTACTCGACGCTCGACGTGACCGCCCCGGCGAACTCCCCCGAGGTCACCTGGTAGACCTTGTCACAGCGGATCGGACAACCGAAGCAGCCCGTGTCTTTGACCCAGTGGTCGCGGCGCAGGGCCTCCCCGCCGATGCGATCGGCGGCGGCGAAGTCGCCCGACTGGAAGTTGCGCGTAGGGAACCGACCGATCTCGTTGACCACCGGCACGAGCCCCGACGTGCCGTGGCGCGCAAGGGCCGGATAGAACTCGTTCGACCGGATCCGCTCGTGCATCGCCCGCGCCAGGCGGGCGAACTCCGCTGGAGCGGCGAGCGGCACCGGGCGGGATCCGCGGACGGCGATCGCCTTGAGCCGCTTCGCGCCCATCACCGTGCCCACACCCGTCCGGGCGAGACTGCGGTTCGGGGAGGCCTGGATCGACGCGTAGCGCACGCCGTTCTCCGCGGCGGGACCGACGCAGGCGACGTTCACCCGATCGTCCTCTTTCGCCCGCCGGATCGCGGCCTCGGTCTCCACGGTGTCCAGTCCCCAAAGCCCGGTCGCGTCCTCGAGGCGCGCGCGGCCGTCGTCGATCCACAGCCATACCGGGCGCTCCGCTCGGCCGGTGAGCACGAGGAAGTCATAGCCGCTTCGCTTCAGCGCCGGCCCGAACGTCCCGCCGCAGTTGGCGTCCCCGTAGATCCCCGTCAACGGGGACTTCGCGATCGCCTCGAGGCGGCCCGACGTCGGCCACGCCGTGCCGCAAAGCGGACCGGTGGCGAGAATCAGAACGCTCTCGGGCGACAGGGGATCGACCGCCGGGGACACCTCGTCCCACAAGAGCTTCACTCCGAACCCGTTCCCGCCGAGAAAGCGGGTGCACAGATCGAGCGGCGTCTCGGCCGCGGCGAACGCGCCGGACGAGAGATCGACTCTCAGGTAACGCCCTACGTAGCCGCCGCTTCCGCTCATCCCAACGCTCCATCGAGCTCGAGCCATCGGTCGAGTCCCAGGTCCCGAAGCGTCTCGGGCGTCGGAATCCCATCGTCGTCCCACCCACGGAGCGCGTAGTAGCGCGCGAGCATCTCGTCGAAGCGCTCGATCACGTGGTGCGTCACCCGTTCGCCCCGGCGGACGGGCATCGGCTCGTCCGTGAACCGCGCCGGGAGGCGATCGTCCTTGGCCGACAGTCCGAGACGAACGTTGTACATCCGTTCCAGATTGACGATCCGCTCGCCGCTGCGGAGGAGATCGTCCGCGGTGATCTCGACCCCGAGGGCGCAGGCGCCGCGAGCAAGGTCTTCGGGGTGGAGCGTGTGCGTCTCCACGGTGCTGAACTTGCACACGCCGAGCGCGTCGGCCACGGCGCAGTAGTGCTCGCTGAACACCACCAGGTCAGGCTTGTAGCGCTCGTCGGCCGGGTCCATGACCGCGGGAAAGACGTGGTCGAGGTGCCTCCGAGCGGCCTCCTCGAGCCCCGCCGTATCGATCGTCGGCAACGCATAGAGGTGGTCGGCTCCACGGTTCGACGTCGCGTGCCCGAGCCCGAACCCCTTCGCCACACGCCCCTCCTGCGACGGGATCTCAAGCCCCTTGACCTCCATCGCGTACCGGCGCGCGTCGCCACCCAAGGCCGCCGCCGCGGCGCGCACGCCCGCGGAGAGAAGATCGCCAACTCCGACCCGTGAGGCGATTCGACGGATCGCCTCGACGACGCTCGCCGGGTCGCCCCATTCGAGCGACAGCTCCGCGTCGTCCAGCAGCCCCCGCTCGTGACACTCCATGGCGAACGCGATCGTCGCGCCGGTCGACAGCGTGTCGAGGCCGAGCTCGTTGCACAGCATGTTGGCGTAGATGACGGCCTCCGGATCGCCGCAGTCGCACTGCGGTCC
>JAQTVA010000153.1 GCA_028707055.1 Candidatus Bipolaricaulis sp.
TGCTGCGACAGGGTCTGTAGGCGCCACCCGACGTCGCTGCGCACTTCGTCGCCGCGCACCGACGTGAGGAACCTCACGTAGCCGATGAAGCTCGTGGCGCACTCCCCGATTGTGCAATGCTGAGCCGCGTAACAGGTTCCCGCGAGCCGCGCCGCCGTCCGCGAGACGCAGCGACAAACGGACGGATCTCTGCCCGCAAGACGCTGGAGAAGCCGCGCGGCCTCTTGGGAGAAGACGTGCTTGGCGGCGAGCTTCGTCCGAATCGGCTCGCCAGTCCAGAGACGCGGGCCCTCCTCCCAATCGCACGGCGACAACTCGAAGAGCCCCGCCTCGCGGCCCGCGGAGATCTGGCGATCAAGGAGGGAACTCACGACAGCGTTGCGTTCCGCGACCGCCGCCGATCCGCGACGGTCGACCGCATCCGCCCGCTCCAATGTTCGGGCAAGCCCATCGATCGGCTTCATGACATCTCCATCCCCGTCCGCTGTACGCTACCCCGTCGGTCGTCTCCGTTCCGTTTCCATCGCCTGGACATCGCCGTATACTCATCCTTTCGTGGCAGGGGAGAGGTGACGTGGAAACGCTTCGCGTTCGCTTGTTCGGCTACCCGCGAGTGGAGTGCCGGGGAGAACCGGTCCCGGTTCCGCGCCGGAAGGCGGTCGCGCTGCTCACCTACCTCGCCGTCACGCAGTCAGCGCACAGCCGCGATGCGCTGGCGGCCTTGCTCTGGCCGGAGCAAGAGAGCGCCCGCGCCTACGCCCTGTTGCGCAACGCGCTGTGGCTCCTCAACCAGACCCCGCTCGCCAACTGGGTGACTTCGACCCGCCACATGATCGGCCTGCGCGCCGATCCGGGTCTGTGGATCGACGTCGTGCAGTTCCGCAACGCGTTGTCCCCATGCCGCTCCCATACGCACCCCGGCGTCGCCCTCTGCGAACAAGGCGCCGCCCGGTTGGAGGACGCAGTCGGACTCTATCAGGACCGCCTTCTCGCCGGGTTCGTTGTGGACGACAGCCGGTCGTACGAAGAGTGGCAGTACTCGGAAGCGGATGTCCTGACGGAGGAACTCATGGGAGCCCTCGATGCGCTGGCGGACTACTTCGAGACGAGCGGCCAACCGGACCGCGCCTTGGGGTATGCCCAACGCCAGCTCGCTACGCAACCGCTCCACGAAGCAGCGCACCGCCGCGCCATGCGGTTGCGCGTTGCGTTGGGTGACCGCGCCGGCGCGCTCCGCCAGTTCGACGAGTGCGCCCGCCTGCTACGCGAGGAGCTGGACCTCAGCCCCTGCGAGGATACGACCACCCTTGCCGCGGAAATCCGAGCATCGAAGGCCGGACCGGCCCCAGCGCGTCCGCCGCATCGCCCGGTGGTCACGCTGCCGCGCTTTCGAACGCCGTTCTTCGGCCGCGAACAGGAGGTCGCACAACTCATCGACCTTCTTACGCGCGAGGACTGCCGCGTCGTCACGGTGACGGGTGTGGGGGGGAGCGGGAAGACGCGGTTGGCCGTGGAAGCGGCGCAAAGCGCGGCGCCCCGCTTTCCCGGAGGGGTGGTGTTCGTCCCGTTGGAGTCGGTGGAATCGGCATCGCTTGCTCCGCCCGCCATCGCCGAGGCGCTCGACGAATCGCTTCCCCACGAGCCGAGACCGGGAGGGGCGCCGCCTCTCGGAAGCCTCGCCGACCAACTCCGAGGGCGCCGGGCTCTGCTCATCCTCGACAGCGTGGAACACCTTGGGCGAGACCTGCGGTGGCTGCAATCGCTGATCGACCTCTCCGAGGGGCCCCACTTCCTGGTGACGTCCCGCCAGTCGCTCGACATCGATGGCGAGTGGATCTACCCCCTTGAGGGGCTGGCGTACCCGGCGGAACAGGGGCGCAGCGGCGACGCTCGTAGTTTCGCGGCCGTCCGGATGTTCCTTCGAGCCGCCGAGCGATCCGACGCTCGTTTTGCGGCTTCCGAGAAGGATGTGGAGGCCATCGGCGAAATCTGTCGCCTCTTGCAGGGACTTCCACTGGGAATCGAGCTGGCGGCGTCATGGACCCGCACCATGACCTGCAGGGCGATTGCCGAGGAGATCGCGCGTGGGCTAGGTTTTCTCAGCACCAAGAAGTCTCCGGCTCCCCGCCGCCACCGTAGCCTTCGCGCGGCGTTCGAGGGATCGTGGGCACTCCTGGATGGGGCGGGACGTGAAGCGTTTCGGGCCCTCTCTGTCTTCCGAGGAGGGTTCTCGGCCGAGGCGGCGGAGCGAGTCGCCTCGACGTCCCTGCCGGCGGTCGCGGCCCTCGTTGCGAAGTCCCTCGTCCGGCGAGCGTCGGCGGATCGATTCGAGATGCTGGAGGTCGTTCGCCAATTCGCCGCGGAGCGGCTGCGCGCGCTCCCCGATGCGCAGACGCGCCTCGAAGCCCGCCACAGCGGGTACTACCTGACTCTGCTTCAGAGCCAAGAAGAGCGGCTCAAGGGAGCGGAGCAGAAGGACGCGCTCCTGGTTCTGGGTCGAGACGCGGCGAACCTGTACGCCGCGTGGCGGCAAGCGGTGGGCGCGGGGTCGTTTGCCGAGCTGGGTTCGGCCGCGATGAGCCTCTTCCTCCTCTGCGACATGACGACCCGCTTCGCCGAGGGGCGGGAGCTGTTCCACGCAGCGGCGACGACCGCCCTTGACGCGGCACCGCCCCCCGTGTACGGCTTCTTCCGAGGATTCGAGGCGTGGTTCACACACTTCCAGGACAAGGCTGAGGCGCGGAGGTTGTTCGGCGAGAGCGTCTGCGCTCTGCGCACGGGACCTCGCGATCGGCAGAGCGCCTTCATCCACGTTCTTCTCGCGTTCGCCGGCCTTCCGGATGCAGAACTCTCCACGAAGGATCTGGAGGAGGACCTCCGATTCCTGGAGGCCGGCCACCCGTGGGAGTTCGCCGCAGGCGCGGAGGCGATTGCCGCCCGCTATGCCGAAGAGGCGCCCGACAGGGTCGTCGAGACCATCCGCCGGAGCCTCGAGGTGAGAGCGGCGCTCGGCGATGCCTGGGGCCTCGCGCTCGGCGAGTACTCCCTCGCCGTTCACGATCTACGCCTTGAGCGTTTCGAGGCGGCGCGCGAGGGTTTCCTGAAGTCCGGGGAAGCGCGGCGGCAGCTTGATATCGATCCAGCGGGCCAGATGCATTGCCTGATCCAGGTCGGGGCAATCGACCGTACGCTGGGGCGCCGGGAGGGGGCCGTTGCGCAGTTCTCGGCGGCGCTCGACCTTGCCGAGCGGGTGCACCAACGAACGATCGCCGCGTACTGCCACCGCATCCTGGCCGAGATGGCTCTTGAGCTCCATCGCTCCGGCGCGGCGGTGGCGCACGCGCGAGCGGCCCTCACGATCTGGGAGACGTATCCCCCCTCCGAGGAGGCAGTCCTCTGCCGTGAGTTGATGGAGCGCCTGGGGCCGGACTCCAGAGGCGACGGTCGCTAGCGCGCGGCGAGACGGCGCGGTTCGTTCGATCGCCCCGTAGGAGGTCTTGTGCGTGCTCGCGCCGCCGCGCATAGTCGACGCACAGAGGGCGAACACGCGGTGCTGTCACCGTCACTGCCGCGAGACAGGAAGGAGAGCGAATGAACGTCGTTGTACTGGGAGCCGGCCGCGTAGGCAGCGCAATCGCCGTCGATCTGGCGAAGGACCGAAGCCTCGACGTCCGAGTCGCCGACCGCGACCCGCGGTCGCTCGAGTCTCTGCGTCAGCGACACGGCATTGCGGGAGAGCGGGTCGATGTGGCGGAGGGCGGCGCGGCGGCGCGAGCTGTCGCCAACGCCGATTTGGTGGTGAGCGCGGTCCCCGGATTCCTCGGCTACCGGACACTCCGCGCAGTGCTCGAGGCGCGGAAGAACGTCGTGGACATCGCGTTCTTCCCCGAAGACCCGTTCGAGCTGGACGCGCTAGCGAAGGCCAACGGAGTGACGGCTCTCGTCGACTGCGGAGTCGCCCCCGGCATGAGTAATCTCCTGGTCGGGCGGGAATCTGGCCGTCTGCAGAGGACGACGCGCGTACGGATCTACGTCGGCGGCCTCCCGGCGATCCGGACCCTCCCGTACGA
>JAQTVA010000154.1 GCA_028707055.1 Candidatus Bipolaricaulis sp.
CGCCCGCCCGCGGTAGGTGTCGCGAGTTCCGTACACGGTCTTGACGATCGCCGAGAGGTCGCTGGCCGACGCCTTGTCGATCACGAAGCGCGCCCCGAAGCGCTCCGCCTGCGCTCGGATCCGCTCGACGACCGCGGCCCCCGGGACCCCCTCCGGGATCCCCGGGTAGTTCGCGATTTCGCGGCTCATGCCGAGCGCTCCGGAAGAGATCCCCTTGTCGACGACGAGCGTCGACAGCCCGGCGCGGGCGGCGTAGAGGGCCGCCGAGGCCCCGGCCGGTCCGCCGCCGACCACGACCACATCGTAAACGGCGTCCAGGGTCCGCGCCGTATCAGCCTCAGTCATGCCCTGCCTCCTTCTCTCGTGCGTCCGACGGCTTGCACGGCGGCACGGGATCGACGCCTCCTGGGTGGAACGGGTGGCATCGCAGCAGGCGGCGCAGTGCGAGCCAGCTCCCGCGAAGCGCTCCGTGCGCCTCGATCGCCTCGACCGCATACTGCGAGCACGTAGGATAGAAACGGCAACGTTGCGGCAGCAGGGGCGAGATCACCCGCTGGTAGATCCGGATCGGAACGATAAGAGCCTTTCGTAGCACGCTCGCAGCGTACGCCATTCCCAGCCTCTTGACAACTAGCACTCGAGCCCATATACTGCCAGTTGGCAGTCGCAACATATGACTGCCAATACGCGAACAAAGGGAGGACCTGAAATGATTCGTAGACTACCAGACGTCAGGCGGGGGCCGTTCCTCATCGAGTCGAACCTCTCGCGGCTCGTGGACGAGATGTTCCGCGACTTCGACACCGTGGGCTTCGACATCGCTCCGAACTTCGGACGCACCGATGTGTACGAGAAGGACAAGAGCTTGGTGTTCGAGACCGAGCTCCCGGGCGCGAAGAAGGAGGACATCGCGATCCGGGTGGAGGACGACCAGTTGATCATCAGCGGCGAGACGAAGCGCAGCGAGGAGATCGACCGCGAGCAGTACTTCCGGATCGGCCGTCAGTACGGCCGGTTCCAGCGCAGCTTCCCTCTGCCGGCGGATCTCGTGGACAAGGGACGGATCCAGGCGAAGTTCGAAGACGGAATCCTTCGCGTGACGGCTCCGCTGAAGGAGTCGATCAAGGAGAAAGAGAGGGCGATCGAAGTCCCAGTCGTGTAGACGGTCTTCGGCGCTCGAGTGGGTGGCCCCGGGTCTGCGCCCGGGGCTTTCCTTGGGTCAGTCGCGGTACGCGTGGGTGATGGGGATGCGGCGCCCGGACCCGAACGCCTTGGGCGTGACCTTGATCCCGAGCGGAAGCTGATTCCGCTTGTACTCGTTGCGGTAGTAGCGCGACAGGATCTCATCGACGAGCGCGGGGGCGAACCCGGCGGCGAGGAGCTCGGGCCGGGACTCGTTCCGGTCCACGATCGCGCGCAGGAGAGGATCGAGGGTCGCGTACGGCGGGAGGTCATCGTCGTCTCGTTGGTTCCTGCGGAGTTCGGCGGTGGGGGCTTTCCGCAGGACGCGCTCGGGGATCGCGTCGCCGAACGAGGCGGCAAGGCGGTAGACGTCATCTTTGTAGAGGTCGGCGATCGGAGCCAGGGCGCCGACGGTGTCCCCGTACAGCGTGTTGTAGCCGACGGCGATCTCGGACTTGTTCGCGGGGCAGAGAACGAGAGCCCCGTGGAGATTCGACAGCGCCATCAGCAGGGTGCCGCGGGCGCGCGGCTGAAGGTTCTCATCGACGAGCCCCGCGGCGCGAGCGGGAAGGGCGTCGCGCAGGGCGCCGTGGATGCGGTCGATTGGGATCTCCGTGTGGTCGATCCCGAGCCGGTGCGCGACCGCCGCCGCGTCCTCGCGGCTCTCGTCCGAGGAGAACTCGCTCGGCAGGTACACGGAGAACACGTGGTCTGGCCCGAGGGCCTCGACCGCAAGGGCTGCGACGACGGCGGAGTCGACGCCGCCCGACAGACCGAGGAGAGCATCCGCGCGGCCGTTCTTGCGGACGTAGTCCCGGATTCCGAGGGTGATCGCGGCCCGCATCTGGGCTAGGGGGTCGTCGGGGGCGACGGCGGCGGCCGGACCCTCGAGATCCACGACGTACAGCCCCGCCTCGAAGCGCGGCGCCTCGAACAAGGTCTCGCCCGACGCGTTGACGACGAAGCTCCCGCCGTCGAAGACCACGTCGTCCTGGGCGCCGACGAGGTTCACGTAGACGATGCCGACGCCGTTCTCGACCGCCCGGCGGCGGACGAGCTTCCGGCGGATGGCCGGCTTCCCAACGTAGAACGGAGACGCCGACACATTGAGGATCCACTCCGCGCCGAGGCTCGCCTGGAGATCCAGCGGCCCGTCGTCGACCCACAGGTCCTCGCACACGTTGATCCCGAAGCGATGCCCGCCGATCGTGTGGAGTTCGCTCCCCGGCCCGGGCGTGAAGTGACGCTTCTCATGATAGATATCGTAGCTCGGGAGGTGGATCTTCTTGACCCGTCCGATCTCTCTTCCCTGGCGGAGAAGCACGGCGACGTTGCAGAGATCGGTCGCCGCCCCGTCGCGGACGGCCGAGGGGTCGGCCCGGTTCATCGGGGACTGCGCCGGCTCGGCGCCTACACTCCCGACGACGACCGTCATCGGACCGGCCTCTCCCCGCAGGCGCTCCAAGCCGGCCTGGCACGCGTTCACGAAGCCGTGTCGCCAGAGGAGATCGAGCGGCGTGTACCCGGGAACCGCAAGCTCGGGAAACGCGACCAAGGCGCAGTCTTCGCTTCGAGCCTGGCGAATCATGGTTGCGATCGCTTCGACGTTCTCGTCGATCGCACCGACGTGGGCATTGATTTGTCCGATCCCTACGCGCATGAGCCGATTATAGGAGGGGGTTGCCGCGCCCGCCACCGCCTTGGAGAGCGGCGCGCGCGTCGTCGAACAAGGTCCTTGCTGCCGCGTCCGGAATCCGCTCGAGCGCTCCGGGGCGAAGGCTCCCGAGCTCGACGCCGCCGATCGAGACGCGGACAAGCCGTTCGACCGAGAGGTTGAAGCGGGCGAGAAGGCGCTTGATCTCGTGCTTGCGCCCCTCGACCAAGGTCAAGACGAGGTAGGGCGGCCGGCCCGCGACGCGCCCGCTGCGGATTCGCAGAAGCTCGCCGTCGTCCTCGATCCCCATGCGCATCGCGGCGACCATGCGTTCGAGCTCCTCCGTGCGGGGCAGCGGGCGGAACCAGACGTGATAGGTCTTCTCGACTTCGTACCGCGGGTGCGTAAACGCCTGGATGAACTCTCCATCGTTCGACAACAGAAGAAGTCCTTCGGCGTCCAGGTCGAGCCGTCCGACCCACGCGTACCCGATGAACCCTTCGGCGCGCAGCAGGCGCCCGAGGGTGTTTCCGCTGAACGGGTCATCGTGGCTGCACAGCATGCCCGCCGGCTTGTGGAACCGGTAGATCCGCCACTCGGGCCGCTCCAGCGGGAGCGGCTGGCCGCGCAGCGTCAGCCGGTGCGCGGTCTCCGGAGAGAGCAAGAGGAAGGGATCCGCCGCCGGCCGCCCGTTGAGGGAGACCTCTCCTTGGGCGATCAGCTCCGCCGCCTTGCGCCGGGAGACGCCCGCTTGCTGCTGGATCCACTGCAGGAGCCTCGTTCCGCCGCGCTCCGTGGGATTCGTCATGATCCACGGGTATAGCGCGCTTCCTTCCTCCATGCAACCGGCGCGAGGCGGACGCCTTTTCCGTTCGCCCTCACGGCGGGCATAATGGGCTTCTCGTGGGGAGGTAGCGATCGTATGGGGTGCGAGATTACCCAACTCGAATTGGGCGACCGCGGTCTTCGCGACTTCGTCGAGGTATCTTGGCAGCTTCACCGTGGGGATCCGTGCTGGACCCCGCCGCTTCGCGGGGAGCTGCTCGGCAGCCGGCTCCTCGGCATGAAGGGGCTCCTGACGCGCGAGCATCCGTATCACAACGACGCCGACGTCACGCACTTCCTGGCCCGCCGCGACGGGCGGATGGTCGGACGGGTGTCCGCGGCGGTGAACCGCCGGTACAACGACCACTACGCCGCGAAGATCGGGTTCTTCGGGTTCTTCGATGTGGC
>JAQTVA010000155.1 GCA_028707055.1 Candidatus Bipolaricaulis sp.
GCCGTCTACGTATCGATCGGCGCGCTTCTCGTGTCCAGCCTGCTCTCCGCGGCGAGCGTCTCTCTCACCCTTCAGGTATGGATGAACAGGATCCTCGGTCCGCTCCTGATCCTGGTTGGGATGGTCATGCTGGATCTTCTGCGGCTCACGACGAGGGGACGGGGATTCGGAAGCAGGTTCCAGGAGCGTGTGGAACGGTTGGGGATTCTGGGAGCGCTTGCGCTCGGGATCGTCTTCGCCCTCTCGTTCTGCCCGGTTTCCGCAGCGCTGTTCTTCGGGAGTCTGGTTCCGTTGGCGATCCAGCACAGATCGGGCGTGCTTCTGCCGTTTCTCTTTGGGATGGGCACCGCCTTGCCGGTCATCGTGGTGTCGGCGATCCTAGCCTCCGGTGCTCGGTTCCTCGGGAGTCTGTTCAGCAAGATGACAGAGGTCGAGCGCTGGATGCGATGGGCGACGGGGGCCGTGTTTGTTGGAGTCGGAATCTACCTGTCGCTCGCGCACATCTACGGGGTGCTGTAGGGACGACGGTCGAAGCGACGACCCCCGGCGGAACGTTTGGAAGAAGGAGTCCATAGCATGAACAAGCGGACGCTGCTCATGGTGGTCGGGTTCTTGGGGACTTTCGCGGTGTGCGCCAGCGCGGCGCCGGTGGTCTCGGTGGACCATGACACGTACAACTTCGGGTCCGTGCTCGAGGGGACGGTGGTGATCCATCGGTTCGTCATCACGAACGTGGGCAACCAACCGCTCTACGACCTCAAGGTGCGCAGCACGTGCGGCTGCACGACGTCCTCCCTGCCCGTGACGACGCTCGCCCAGGGCGCATCGGTTGAAGTCGAGGTGGCCTTCGATACCCGTGGGTACGGGGGAAAAACGGTGACCAAGACGGTCTACGTCGAGTCGAATGACCCAAAGAGACCGTCGTTCCCGTTGCGCCTCCAGGGACAAGTGGTCCAAATGGCGGCGTACAACATCGCACCAAGCGATCTTCAGTACCTAATCTACATCCTGATCGACCTACGCTCGTCTGAGGCCTACGCGCAGAGCCACATTCTCGGGGCGGAGAACATCCCGTACGAGCAGTTCACGACGAGGATTCCGCTTCTTCCTTCGGGGAACCTGATCATTGTCTACGACGAAGACGGCACGAAGGGGGACGAGATTGCGAAAGCGCTGATTCAGGCTGGCTACCGAGACGCGAAGAGCCTCATGGGCGGATTCGCGATGTGGGTGCGCCAGACGGGAACGAAATTCCTCTGGCCTCTTGGGCAGTCGTGAGCTTGTGCCGGTTGTGCGTTCTCGCTGTGGGAAGGGGATCTAGGATGATCGGATGGCGGCTCGACGCGCCGTGAGGACGCTCGGTCGGAACGTGGAGGAGAGCAGGATGACACGCAGTCGAGGTTTGATGCTGATCGTCGCACTCGCAGGAGTGGTTGCCGTCGGCGCCTTCGTGGTGCAGTGGGTGCGCCCTTCCGGGGAGCCCGGCGCGAACCGTGCCGACCTTGAAGCGCTGCGCAATGAGCTCGCCGCCGTCAGGGGCAGCGGAGCCGGACTCAGGGTGGGCTACGTGAACATGGATACCTTGGACGCGGTCTTCATGGACGCGGTCAGCGATCGGCGCCAGCGCATCGCGGACAAGGTTCCGGAGATCATGGAACTCCAGAATGCCTATGTCGCGGGCACGATGAGCCGGGCGCAGTACCAGAACCGCGTGAACCAGCTGGACGCCGAGCTGCTCGAAGCAAACATCTGGGTGTACGTGAGCCTGCTCGACCGTATGATCGCGTCGTCCTCCTTCTCCGACTTGCGCTCCGACCTGCGGGAGGTTAGGAAGTCGGCCCAGCCGCTCGTCGAGGAGGCGAAGAACCTGACGACCGTGACCAAGAGCGGTGCGATCGGTGCTGGCGATTTGGCCATGCGGTTGGCCGAGGCGCGGTCGGCCTACTCCGAATTCGAAGTCGTTGTGAAGGAGTTCTCCGCGGCCAAGATCCGGCACGCGGCATGGAAGGTCGGAACCGCACGTGGGTTCGATCTCGTCTTGTCCCAGAGGGAAGCCGTCCTCTATTCGCACCCGGCCGCGGTGACGGACATCACGAGCCTCGTGCGCGATGAGATTGAAGGCTACCTCTAGTGTCGGCGCCACTAGTGGCGGTGCCAAGTCTTGGGGTTCGCGCCTCGATGGAAGGGGGGAGAAATAGGGTGACCGACAGACGACGTCTGATGGTCTCTTGCCTTGGCATCCTGGCGATCGTTGGCGGCGTCGCCGCCGGAGCGATGGCGACGGACCTCGTGATCTTCTATGAGGAGGGCTGCCCTCACTGCGCGCGCGTCGAGTCGATCATCGAGCGCGTTGCGCCAAGCTACCCAAGTCTGAACGTGATCCGACATGAGATCCATGCTCCGGAGGCTCAGGAGCTTCTCAGCCGTCTCCTCGCCGCGTACGGGGTCGAGCTGGGTTCTGTGCCGATGTTCTTCGTGGGAGACGTCGCCTCCGTTGAGGGCGTCTACCATGGCCTGTACGACGAGCCGTATGCCGCATCAGGAAGAGCTGAGGAGCTTGCGCTTGAGCAAGCGATCCAACGTGCCGTCGAGCAGAACGCGCCTTCGCCGTTGGCGCGCGCCGAGGAGTCCGAGAGCGAAGGGCTCGCCGCCCGCCTCACGCTCCCCGCGATCATCGTGGCTGCCGCACTCGACTCGGTGAACCCGTGCGACTTCGCGGTCTTGGTCCTCCTGTTGGGGACGCTGCTCGTCATTGGCAAGCGAGGCAAGGTCATTTGGGCGGGGCTCGCCTTCAGCGCCGGAATCTTCATCGCGTACTTCACCATGGGCTTTGGCTTGTACTCGCTGCTTGGCCTGACCGTCGGAACGCGAGCGTTCCGCGTGCCGTTCATCATGGTGGTGTCGTCGGTGGCGATCTTGTTCGGACTGTGGGAGATGAAGGACCTCTTCTGGTACGGAAAGTGGTTCTCGATCGAGGTACCCGACAAGTGGAAGCCGTCGGTGAAGAAGCTCACGTCGGCCGCAGTGACGATCCCCGGGGCGTTCATCGTCGGGCTCGTCGACTCGCTCTTCCTCGCGCCGTGCACGTCGGGGCCGTATATCGTCATTCTCACGCTGCTCTCGCAGACCTCGACCCGTTGGCAAGGAGCGGGCTACTTGCTGATCTACAACCTGGTCTTCATCCTGCCGATGATCGCGATCACGGTCGCCGTGCACTTCGGGCTGACGACGACAGCCCGCGCCGAGCGGTGGCGGCAGGCCAAGCTCGGGAAACTCCACTTCGCAACCGGTCTGGTGATGGTCCTCCTGGGCATCGGCATGATCGTCGGCGTGCAGCTGGGATACCTGTAGGAGCGTGCCGGGGCGTGAGAGATGCGCCGTCGGCGCATTGGAGGGGGGAGAGGGCTTGAAGCGAAGGGCGGGCCGGATCGTGGTGCTTCACGGCGTCATGTTCGGAGTGCTGGCTGTCATTGGCTGTGGCCACCTGCAGCTTGTCGAGGCGGACTTGAGGGCATCTCCGAACGAAGGCGCCGTTCCGCTTCGCGTGGACTTCGACACCTGTCGCTCCTCGTACGGCGCGGCCGGATCCGGGACGTTTGCGTTGGACTTCGGCGACGGGACGCCTCCCCTGCAGGGCGAGGAATTCGCTGTCTCGATCCCGCACGTCTATGAGCGCGCCGGGGAGTACCGGGCGCGCCTGACCGTGATCGCCGCGGACGGGAGTGCCGACACCGCGACCGCGGCGATCGAAGTTTCGGACGGCGGGCCGGCCGAGGGCTCCGGAGTGGGGGACAGGGCCTATGATTTCACCGCCGTGAGCACGGAGGGACGAGAGATCACGTTGAGCGAGTTCCGCGGCGGTGTGGTGCTGATCGAGTTCTGGGGGTCGTGGTGCATCCCGTGTAAGGAGAGCATGCCCCACATCAACGCGCTGTGGGAGACGTTCCATGAACAGGGACTCGTGGTCCTCGCGATCAGCACGGACACGAAGGCGGAGGACGCCG
>JAQTVA010000156.1 GCA_028707055.1 Candidatus Bipolaricaulis sp.
ACAACGAGGCCCGTCGCGGCTTCGAGGAGGGAACGGACGGCCGGGAAGCTGTAGTTCGGTCCGACCTCGCTCGTTGTGAAGCAGCAGAGGACGAGGGAGTTCGTGAACGAGCGCAGATCCTCGAACACGACCGCCGGCCCAGCCTTGTCGAGCAGGGTGAACCGATCGTAGCTGTGGCCGATGCCGAGCTCCGGACACGGAGCCTCACGGGTCAGCAGCGTGTCGTGCATGCCTTCCATGTGGTTCGCTCCGCGCGGCGTGGTGGCATAGGAGAGTCCCAGACCCTGCTTGCCTCGCGGCTCATGCATCGGCAGCTCGACGCCCTTGATCGTCATCGCGAAGTCGGCGCCGAGGGCGCGGGCGAAGAGCTCGAGCCCGTCGGCGAGCCGGTCGCCGATCCCCTCGCGGCGGGCGAGGGCATGGACGACGGAGACCACGGCGTGCGGGTCGCCCCACTCGATCTCCTCATCGATGAACCCCTTCTCGTGGGCCTCCATGAGGAAGGCGACGGCGACCCCGGCCGAGATCGTGTCGAGTCCGTAGTCGTTGCACAGCTGGTTGGCGAGCGCGATCGAGGCCAGGTCGCTGTTCAGACACATCGATCCGAATGCGGCCACCGTCTCGTACTCAGGACCTCCGAATTCCGGGAGGACGTCGCATCCAGCGAATGTGGTCCTGACGGCCCGCTTGCAGCGGACCGGGCAGGCGGCGCACGTATCGCGGGCGACGAGGATGGTGTCGTGCATCCGCTCGCCGCCGATCGCCTCGGCGTCCGCGAAGACTCCCTCCGCGAAGTTGCGGGTCGGGAGAATCCCCTGTTCGGAGAGCCATGCCACGCCGGATGCCGTACCGTACTTGCCGAAGCCTTGGGGACCCTCTCCGAGGAAGCGCTTCGCGTAGTCGGCGCGCTCGGCGCGGAACCGCGCCGGGTTGTGGAGCGGTTTCTCGCCGTGGCCGCGCACGACGATGGCCTTCAGACGCTTCGAGCCCATGACGGCGCCGAGCCCCGGACGCCCCGCCGAGCGCGTTCGGTCGTTGATGATGCACGCCTGGGAGACGAGCGACTCCCCGGCGATTCCGATCGAGCTGACGCGCGAGCGTGGGAACCGCGTCTGGAGCGTCGTCTCCGTTTCTCCCGTTCCCATCCCCCACAGGTCGCCGGCCGGGTGGAGCGCGGCGACGCCGTCGACGAGCGAGAGGTACACAGGGCGCGGCGATTGACCCCGGACCAGGATGCCGTCGTACGCGGAGCGTCCGAGCTCGTGGCCGAAGTAGCCGCCGGCGTACGAGTCGGCGACGCGCCCCGTCTTCGGCGAGACGGCAAGTACGGCGTGTCGGCCGGCGCCGACGACGGCCGTCCCCTGCAGAGGGCCGGTGGCGAAGACAAGGATGTTTTCGGCTCCCAGCGGATCGACCCTCGCGGGCAGCTCTTCGAGGAGGATGCGCGCCGCGACGCCCTTCCCGCCGAGGTGAAGGCGGAACCAGGCCTCAGGAACCGCGTAGTCGCGGATCCTGCCGGTCGACAGGTTCACGTCGAGGTACCGTCCGGTGCGTCCGTTCATGCGCGCCCTCCTTGGCTGACCCAAGATCTTACCGGACGATGCGGCCGAGTTCCGAGGCCGTTGCGAGCCCGCTCCGCGCCCCCGATAATCCCTTCCGATGTCGTCCAACGAAGCCCATGATGAGGTGAGCCGATGAGAACGCTGTCCCAAGTCCTCCGCGACACGACCACCCAGTTTCCGAGGCGTCCCGCGATTCTCGATCCAAGCGGCGTGACGCTGACCTACGCCGAGCTCTCCGACAAGGTCGACAAGCTCGCGCGCGGGCTCCTCGATCTCGGGGTCGGAAAGGGCGAGAAGGTCGGACTGTGGATGCCCAACATCCCCGAGTGGATCGTCGCCTACTTCGCGATCGCGCGGATCGGCGCCGTCGTCGTGCCGATGAACACCCGCTACAAGACCCACGAAGTCGAGTACATCCTCCGGAACTCGGAGGCGACGACCCTGTTCGCCGTGGACGCCTTCGTCGGCATCGACTACATCTCGATGATCGGGGAGATCCGTTCCAAGCTGCCGAACCTCAAGCACGTCGTCATCGTCGGAGAGCCGGGGAAGAACATGCAGCGGATCGACGACGTCCTGGCCCGCGGCGACCGCGGTCTCTCCGACGGCAGCCTCGCCGAGCGCGAGGCCGGGTGTGAACCCAAGGACAACGTCTTCATCCTCTACACCTCGGGGACGACGGGAAACCCGAAGGGCGCGATGCTGTCGCACCACAACATCGGGCACAACGGCGAACAGGTCACGAAGGTGCTCCACGCGAACGAGAAGGATGTATTCCTGCTCGCCGTGCCGTTCTTCCACTGCTTCGGATGCGTCATGGGAATCGCCGGGGCGATCACGTGGGGCGCGAGCATGGTGCCGATGCAGGTGTTCAAGGCGAACGAAGCCTTGGAGCTGGTCGAGCGGTTCGGCGTCTCCGTCCTCTACGGCGTCCCCACGATGTTCGTCCTCGAGCTCGAAGAGAACCGCCGGGGGAAGCCGGGCGGGGGAAAGTACGACATCTCGACCCTGCGCACCGGAATCATGGCCGGGGCCCCGTGCCCGGTCGAAGTGATGCGCGGGACGATGAACGAGATGCACTGCAACGTGTCGATCGCCTACGGACTCACGGAAGCCTCGCCGGTCATCACCATGACGCGGTTCGACGACCCCGTCGAGCGCCGCGTCGAGACCGTGGGCCGGGCTCTCGACGGGATCGAGGTCAAGATCGCCGACGACGATCAGAAACCCGTGCCGACCGGAGAGACGGGCGAGCTCGCCTGCCGTGGCTACAACGTGATGATGGGCTACTACAAGATGCCCGACAAGACCGCGGAGTGCATCGACAAGGATGGCTGGCTCTACTCCGGCGACCTTGCGACGATGGACGCCGAGGGGTACGTGAGGATCGTCGGCCGGAAGAAAGACATGCTCATCACCGGCGGGTTCAACGTGTACCCGGCGGAGATCGAGGAGTACCTGTTCACGCACTCCAAGGTGTTGAACGTCTCCGTGATCGGCGTACCGGACTCCGTGTTCGGCGAAGTGGCCGCCGTCTACGTCATCCCGAAGCAGGGTGCGACGATCGACCCGCAGGAGCTCGTGGACTACTGCGCCAAGGAGATCGCGAACTTCAAAGTGCCGCGCTACATCGTCATTGTGAACGAACTTCCGATGACCCAGTCCGGCAAGATCCAGAAGTTCCGGCTGCGCGAGATAGCGCAAGAGGCGTTCGATGCGGGGAAGATGGTCAAGCTGTCCCCGTCCGGTGGGAAGAAGTAGGCGGGGAGCGCGAGTGTGACGCACATCACCGTCGACACGAACGAAGTCGTACGGCTCGCCCGCGACCTCGTTGCGATCGAGAGCCACAGCGGCGCGCCCGGCAGAGAAGCCCCGATCGCCCGTTTCCTCGTCGATTGGTTTCGCGAGCGCGGCGTCGACGCCGACTTTCTCCCGGCCGTGGACGGCCGGCCCAACGTTGTCGCGCGCGTCGACCTCGGTGAGGGACGGGAACCCGGCCCGACGCTTCTTCTGAACGGACACCTCGACACGGTGCCCGCGGGCGAGATGCGCGATGCGTTCGTCCCGCGGCTCGTTGACGGCGTTCTGTGGGGACGGGGCGCGTGTGACATGAAGGGGGCCGTGGCCGCGATGTGTTGCGTCCTAGCAGCCGTAGCGCAAGGCGTAGGAAGCAGAGGGCGCCGCCCTGCACCGCCCACTCGCAGCCCAATGGGTGTCGAGCCGGGTGGAGGGCGTGCCCTCCTCTTCGCCGGGACGGTGGATGAAGAGACCGGGTCGCTTGGCGTGAAGAAACTCATCGAGTCTGGACTCGAAGCCGACTACGCCGGGGTCGGCGAGCCCACCTGCCTGCCCGCCGCCATTGCTCACAAGGGAGACC
>JAQTVA010000157.1 GCA_028707055.1 Candidatus Bipolaricaulis sp.
ATCGAAGGGAGAAGCCGCGGAGCGCGTCGCGGCAGAACTTCGGCGCACCCTCTCGACCCTCCTCCAACCTGCGGAGGCCTGACATCGACCTCGAACGCGGAGGCGGGACGTTTCTTGGTCGGACCGCGCGCGATGACTAGACTTCCACCATCATGAGCCCCAGCAAGCTCTCCCTCCGCTGTGTCCCGCTCACACTCGACCGCTGGACGGACCTCGAGAAGCTGTTTGGAGCCCACGGGGCGCAGGCCGGCTGCTGGTGCATGTGGTGGCGTCAGACGGCATCGGAGTTCGCAGCGGGAAAAGGCGATCGGAACCGGGAAGCCTTGCGGACGATTGTGGCGTCAGGAGAACCGCCGGGGCTTCTCGCCTACGCGGGTGACGAACCCGTGGGTTGGTGTGCCGTGGCACCGCGCGAGCGGTACGTGCGCCTCGCGCGCTCTCGGATCCTGAAGCCGATTGACGAGCAGCCCGTCTGGTCCATCCCCTGTTTCTTCGTCGCCCGGAGCTACCGAAGGCGCGGAATCAGCGCGCGGCTGCTCGGCGCCGCCGTCGAGTTCGTTCGAGACCGGGGAGGACGCATCGTCGAGGCGTACCCGATCGCACCGGCGAGCGACGAGTACCCGGCGGCCTACGCCTACACGGGACTCCTGTCCACGTTCCTGGCGACGGGGTTCGAGGTCGTCGCACGTCCCTCGCCGTCCCGGGCGATCGTGAGGTACGCGATCCAGCCTTCGGCTCGCCCGTCACGCCGCCGAGGAGCCGGGAAGTGACGCGACGCGGCGCGCGATCTCCTCGCGCCATGTATCGCCGCCGTACTGGAAGAGGCTGATCTCCTCGCCGTTCAGGTACGTCCAGCCCCAGTCCCAAGGAGAAGCGGCGAGGCGTTCCGCCTCGCCGCGCGTGTCGATCCGGTACTGGCGCAGGTCGATTCGCTCGCGATCGGGGTGCGCGCTCACGACGTTCCTCATCCGTTCGGCAAAGTGGACGCTGTACGGACACCGGGCGCTCCACGCCTGGTCGATCGCCAGCACGCCGCGCGCACGCAGGTCTCGCGGACGGAATTGCGGCCGAGCCAGCGTCGGCTCCTCCACTCCGTCCCGGAACGGGAGCCACAGGAGGGCGATCGGCTCGTCGCGGGCGACTTCGCGGAAGGCGAGCTCGCAGAGGAGGACAATCGGGTAGTGCGTGGGGTGATTCCACCCGAGAGCCGCCATCCCCGTGAACTCCTGGTGTGCGTCGGCGATCGCCGCCTCGATCATCCGCCGCTCCTCGGCAAGGTGCTGCGGATCTTCCGGCTGCGTCCCGGCCCAGTGGAAGCAGAGCAGGACGCAGGCGCCCGGCGCCTCGATCGGAAACGGAGCAACGTCGGCCGGCGCGTACTCAACGAAGCCGCGCGGGGTCTTCTGATCGTACGCGACGAGGCCGCGCATCCCCTCTCGTAGTCTGGCTTGGTGCCACTCCGTCACGCGGTTGAGGCGGCCCGTGAACTCCTTGCCGGCAAGCTCAAGGCCGCCGGGACAACACACCAGATCCGTGAGGTTCGCTTCGTTGAGCGGCCGGTACTGCACAGGCACGGAGCCCTCCCTGTCGACGAAGTACAAACACGCCGTCCTGCTCGGGTTACGCGGCACAACAAGCCGAGCGCAGCGGATCCTCGCGGGATCGACCCACGGCGTCGGGTTACGTGGACGAAGCCGGAGACCCGGTCCCGCCGGCCGGCACCTCGAGATCGCGGCTCAGCCAGTCTCCGATCGTACCCAGCGCCTGCCCGTCGAGGTGCCGGTCGAGGTGCCGATTCGGAGATGCAGCGGGTTGGCTGTGAAGGCGCGCCAGGTGGTTGACGCTCAGGAGGATCGTCAGCTCCACGTCCGGATTCCCGCTGTCGCTTGCCGCGCGCGCCAGGAACCCGGCCTGCTCCACGGGAACCTGGAAGTCCTTATCTCCTTGCAGGATCAACATTCGCGTCTTCACCCGAGCGATGACCTCGAGGGGATCGACTGCGAGGAGATCCCTCACCAGGCTCACGGGAACCGCCTCGCGACGCCGCGCGAACTCCTCTTCGTCCATCCACGGGAGCGCCGTCCGAACCTCTTCGTACGCGATCTCGTTCCACGTGCCGTGCGTTGTGGCGAGGAACCGGTAGAACGCCTGCTCCTCTGCCAGCAGGCGTTCGACGTCCTCGGCGGGAAGGCCGTCCGCCTCGGCGCGGCGCGCCATCTCATCGAGCGCCACGCGATCGGGGGCGTATGCCGGCGCTCCAAGCGTGATCAGGCCGGCGGTCGTCCCTTGAGCCGCCAACAGCGAAGCGAGCGTCCCGCCCGTCCCGGCGCCGAATGCGTAGATCTTCGCCCGGTCGGCGAACGGCAGAGCACGGAGCACGAACAGGGCCACCCGGACATCATCGAGGAGTCCGTC
Source organism: Candidatus Bipolaricaulis sp. (assembly GCA_028707055.1). Classification (GTDB taxonomy): domain Bacteria; phylum Bipolaricaulota; class Bipolaricaulia; order UBA7950; family UBA9294; genus JAPLGD01. The sequence continues at coordinate 2,416 of JAQTVA010000157.1, forward strand.
GAGCGAGAGATCGCCGTAGACTCCCTCACTCTTCCCGGTTCCCCGCGTATCGAATCGATACGAAGCGATCCCCATCTGCGCAAGGCCCCGCGCCATCTCCTTCAGAATCCCCGTCTGCAGGCCCGGCCGGTTCCCGTCGCGGTCGAACGGACCGAGGTCGGGAAGGAGCAGCACGATGGGCAGTGTCGCTCTACCAGAAACCGGGTACGTCAGGGTGCCTTCCAGTCTGGCTCCCTGGCTCGTGATCGGCAGCTCGTTCTCCACGATCCCCATCGGCAGGGCCAGCGCATCGATCGATCGCCGCTCGATGAGGAACCCTCCCGGAAACCGGTCGCTCCGATACGCGAACAGCTCCTCCTCCGGGAACTCGACTCCGACCACGTGCCCGTCCAAGACGTAGTACGCGGCCTCGTCCTCACCCTCGATCGATACCCCGCACCGCTCGGCGGCCAGCCGCTCGGTCGCGGTCGCCAGGGTCACCGTCTCCGGCGCGCCGAGGGTCAGGTCGACGTCCTGCGCTCGCGTCGCCATGATGGCGCGCAGACTGTCGGCACCGTTGGAGTCGCTACGAGCTCTTTCGAGGAGGATCAAGGGGGCGAAGATGCCGTCGTCGAGCAGCACCGCGTCCGCCGTGGCGAGGGTCCGCGTCTCCATCGCTCCCGGAGCGCCGACGGACATGTGGATCGCTCCGGCGCCGGTCTCGACGAGGACATCAAGGGATCCCGCGCGTGTGGATCCTCGCACGGCGTACCCCTCCACATGGAACGCTCCGTCCGTTCGAAGCGCAGCAGCGAAGGCGGTCCAATCCGCCCCGTGGCTCGCACTTCCGGTCGAGCGGAGAAGTAGGCCTTCGGAGGACCGATACAGCTCAAACGACTCGCTCCCCAAGGGGATCCCCGACTTCAGGATGACGAACCGCCCCGACTCGATCGGGTCGCCGCTCACGGTGCCGAGGAGGTCGGCGATGGGATCGGGGGCGCCCTGCGACGCTCGCTCGCGCACGAGTTCGGCGAGCTCAGCTTCCACGCCCTCGACGCGTTGCGTCAAGGCCGCCACTTCGTCCGTCAGACTCGGCACCGCACCACGAACCTGACCGATCTCGGCAACGACTTCGTCGATCCGTTTCGCCAGCGCGTCGGCACTCTGCGCCGGATTCGCGGACCCCGCATCATCGGGCTCAAGCTCGGCTACTCCCTCATCCAGGCGCCGGGTCAGTGTTTGCACGTCGCGAATTCGCTCGGAAGCCTCCTCGCCCAAGCGGCGGGTCAGCTCGTCGAAGCGAGCGGTGAGGGCTGGATCGAGCGACGCGCGGCTCCCTTCGACCTGTCGCTCCATGTTCGCCAGGCTGTCGCGGAACGCGACGAGATCGCGGCGCATGCGCCGGTCGGCCACGAGAGCACAGACCGACAGGACGAGGGCCGCGACCATCAGGACGGCGAGGAATCCGGTGAGCGACTTCGAGAGACGGCTGTTCATACGATCGTCCCCTCCTCCGAGCACGA
>JAQTVA010000158.1 GCA_028707055.1 Candidatus Bipolaricaulis sp.
CTTCCTGCTCCTATCTGCCATTGTCCCGGGGCTCGCCCTTGCGGCGGCACCGAGCGATCCGTTCTCCCGCAGCCCGTCGTCGCCGGAAGCCGAGGGGATGGACTCCGAGCTGCTTCTTGCGATGATGGCGGTGATCGATGAGCAGAACGCGCGCCCGGGGTCTGCCGACACGATCGATTCGGTCATCGTCATCCGCCACGGCAACGTCGTCCTCGAGGCGTACCCGAACCCAAGCTACGGAGCGACAGGCCATCATCACCTGTTTTCCGTCACGAAGAGCATCACGTCTCTCCTCGTCGGGATCGCCCTCGACTTGGGGTTGATTGGGAGCCTTGCCGACCCGATCCTCTCGTACTTCCCGGACGTCGTCCCACAGGGTGAAGTGCAGTCAAAGAGCGCGATTACGATCGAGCATCTCCTGACCATGTCCGCCGGTCTCGAGTGGGACGAAGACACGCTGCCGACCAGCGACCCGCGCAATGACTTCACGCGCCTTGAGATGAGCGCCGATCCGATCGGCTTCGTCCTCGGGAAGCCCGTCGTCGGCGAGCCGGGGACGCTCTTCTGGTACAACACTGGGTTGTCGGAGGTGCTGAGCGCCCTGGTCGCTGGGGTCTCGGGACAAACCCTGCTTGCGTTCGCCAACGAACACCTGTTCGGTCCGCTCGGGATCGACGGCGTCCGCTGGAACCGCGACCGGGCGGGGATCTACAAGGGCGGAACGCAGCTCTACATGACGCCGCGCGACCTGGCGAAGATCGGTGTCCTCTGTCTCAGCGACGGGGTGTGGAACGGCGAAGAGGTCGTATCGAGCGAGTGGCTCGCTCAATCGACGCGGACGCGCATTCGCGGCCGCCCGGACTACTTCTCCGGCCGTGGCTACGCCTACCACTGGTGGACGCTCGACGAGTACGGCGTCTACTACGCCTCCGGCTCGCAGGGGCAGTACCTCTACGTGTTCCCGCAGATGGACCTGGTTGTCGTCTTCACCGCGACGGTCCAGAGGGGCGAGATCTTCCCGGAGAGGCTGGCCCGCGAGTTCATCCTTCCATCGATCGCCGCGGCCGAGTAGCGGGAGGACAACCAGTCACGGCCCGCGTGAACGAATCAAGGCTGCGGCGCTCAACTGGCACGCCATGACCGTGACCCCATCTCCATGGTCCGTGCGCTTCTCGAGCGTCGTCCATCCGAGCCCCTCGTGGAAGGGTGCGGCGTTCTCCGTGTACAGGTAGAGGTGTGCTGGTTGCCGAGCCGAGCGGCGTGGTCGCACGCCGCCTGTACAAGGCGAGTGCCGTAGCCCTTGCGGCGGTGGTTCGGATCGACGTACACGGCCGCGAGCCATGGGTAGAGGTCCTTGCGTGCCGCTAGGCCACACGATACGACAGTCGAGGTCGCGACAGGCTTTCCATTCACCTCGCCAACCAGCGTGAACGGGATCTTGTCGCGGTGCGGACGTCCACGGAATCCTCTCTCCATCTGCGTCAAGCTGGCATGGAACTCGTGCCCTCACTCGCTGGGCCCACTTCGAGACGGTTCCGAGCGCCTCGGGCCGGTCGGCAAGGAAGCTGATCTTGAGATCCATCACTCGGACCGTGCTCCTCTCTTCGCCGAACGTCGCGCCGGCGCGTCTCGAACCCGTCTTGGCGGGAAGCGGCGGCCTGCGGCGCGGAGGTCCAAAGCGTGCGAGACAACCTAGGTGTGGGGACCCGTCTTGGTCACTCCCCAGATCCGCCTTGCGAGCCACTGGTCGATTGCCGGCAGCCGATGGCGCAGGCCTTGGAGCATGCAGAGTCGGTAGGTAGCCGGGACGAGTCGGCGGGCGGCGAGCATCCACAGAACCTTGCCGCCGTAGTAGACGCAGAAAGCGATTGCGAGGAGGTACACGAAGAGGGTCAGCCGGCTCTCCATGATGGAGACAGGGGCGGCGACATACGCGATCGCGGTGGCGACGACGGGGGCCACCCACACGAGCAGGCGGCGGAGCCAGTGCTCGGCCTCCCGTCGATGCACCGGAATCTGGACCTCGGTTCCGTTGACCACAAGGCGGCGCACGCGCATGTGCGCCTGGATGCCCTCTTCCAGGGCATGGCGGCGAGCCTCGGGAAACGCCTCGTAGCCCGGGATCTCGAGCACGTAATCGAACGCGTTTCTGAGCTTCGCCGCGATGTGTTTCAGCCGCCGGCTGTCCTGCGACTGGCGGTGCAGCGCGCGGGTCAGGTACTCGAGCACACGGATTTCGTACCGCCTGTCGGCACCCTCGGCGTCGAACAGCGTCGCGAAGCGGATCTCGCTCGCGTGCTCGAGGTACCACGCGCCCAAGCGAGCCTTGACCTTCTCCTCGTCCTCGCCAAGCGCGACGATGATCCGTGGCTTCTCGTGCACCGCCACGCGGTTCACGAACGCCCGGTCAAACCCCGTCTCTCTGTCTCGAACCCGGATCTCATCCTGGGTGATGCGGAAGGTGAACTCGATCGCCATTGGCAGGAATGCTACGGCCGCCCTCTCTGCTCGGCAAGCCGGCCTCGGGGTCCGGGCATCGACCGCGTGACCCACGGAGAGCAAAGAACGCCATCGTGCGGTCGCTTCGGCCGTGGGCGAACATCGGGCCGCGCGACCTCGGGACGGCATACGGCGCACCTAGGGGGGTACCCATGGCCGTCACGCTTCGCGAAATCACGATGGAGAACTTCATCGAGTGCATCAAGCTTCGCGTCGGGGAGGCGCAGAACTTCGTGGCGCCGAACGTGTATTCGTTGGCCGAAGCCAAGGCCGACAAGGTGTCGAACCCGTTCGCGATCTACGCTGACGAGCAGATGGTGGGCTTCATCATGTACGACTGCAACGTCGGGGAGCGGCGCGGCTACCTCTCGAGGCTGATGATCGACGCCCGCTTCCAGGGGAACGGTCATGCGCGCGCCGCGTTGGCCGGGGTGATGGATCGGTTGAGGGGCATGCCGGAGATCCGCGACATCCAGACGTCGTTCCACCCCGAGAACCACGTCGCCGAGGCGCTCTACGCAAGCTTCGGTCTCACCCGCACCGGCGAACTCGTCGACGGCGAGGTCGTCGTACGACTCCAGCTCGGCGAGTAGGGAGCGGACCTTGGGGGCGAATCCCGTAGTCGGAGTCGCCTGCAGTATGCTCTCCCAGACGGCGGTGGTTGCAGGATGAAGGCTGTCATCTACTACTTCACAGGAACAGGGAACTCGCTCGCCATCGCGCGACTCATCGCGGAGCGTTTGGGCGGCGAGCCAATCCCGATCGCCTCGGTGATCGATCGGGAGACGATCGAGCCGGAAGCGAATGTGATCGGCATTACATTCCCGGTCTACTACGCCGACGCCCCCAACATCGTGCGCCACTTCGCGGAGAAGCTGGGCATCGCAGAAGGAAAGTACATCTTTGCCGTTAGCACCTACGGTGGAGCCGCCGGCGCATCGCTCAGGACCCTGGACGGCATCCTGAGATCGCGCGGCGGCCGGGTGTCGGCGGGATTCGGCGTGCACATGCCGCAGAACGCCTTCCGCAAGCCGTGGGAGGACACGGGGCGCATCTACCGTCAGGCCGAGAAGCGGGTCGACTTCATCGTCCGATCGGTCGTGGCAAGGCGAACGGGGTTCTTCTACTCGAGCCCTGTTCTCCAAGCCGCCACGTTGCCGCTCGTCCGATGGATGAAGCGTGCGACGGCGATGTACTTGGAGAGAGTCTCGGGGACGCCCTCTCCGTCAGGACTCACCGTCGAGCAGCTGATGCCGCTCTGCGGAACGTCGTTCGCGGCGGACGAGACGTGCAACGGGTGCGGAACGTGCGCCAGGGTTTGCCCCGTGCACAACATCGAGATTGTCGACCGGAGGCCCGTCTGGCAGGATCG
>JAQTVA010000159.1 GCA_028707055.1 Candidatus Bipolaricaulis sp.
GAGCCGTTCGGTGAGCTTCACGGTCGTCGTGGTCTTCCCCGACGACGAGGGCCCGCTGATCCAAATCATCTTGAGGTCGTCTCCACCCTCGATTCGGGCGACCACCTTCTTCGCCGCAGCGTCCAGCGACGCTTCGTACCGCTCGAGCGAGTCCGAGACGAGCCGCGCCAAGCGCCCTCCGCGGACGATGTCGTTCAGCCCCTCGACCGTGTCACAGTCGTGCTCGCGGTTCCAGGTGACCCAGGAATCCATCTGCTCGGCGGGGTACCCGTTTCGGACGAACTGCTCCTCGGTGATCGCCCCTTCCCGCACCCAGTGATGGCCCCAACGGAAACAGGTGTAGGCGTCCGCCACTTTGGTGAACCCATTGCTGCTCAGGACGTGGAGAACGACGTTCTGGATCTCCTCCACCGTCGGGGGGAAGTTGGAGACGTGGTGACGCTCGTCGGCGTTGAGGCAGACGACGACCAGATCCGACAGGAACTGGGCGATTCCCTCATCCGTCTCCCCGGCCGCGAAGATGCGGTCGTTGATGCCGGGAAGGTAGTCCTGCTCGAAGCCGCCGACGGACGTCGACGCCCGCAGAATCACGCGAACGATGCGATCCTGATCGAAAGCGACAAGAGCGTGGTTGCGCTTGCGGATCTTGCCGATCTTGTTCACAACGGCCATGACAGCGGCATTATACCGGAAGTCGGCTTCCGAACGAATCAGCCGCTGCATCGGTCATGTACACTCTTTGCGGGAACCGCGTTACAGAAGATTCGAGAGCAGAAATAGCGTTCCCACCGCTGCTTCGACCCACGGGCAGAGACGCATCGGTACGGACTTCGTGCGCGCCTTGGTCCATGCGCCGAGGAATGCGTTCGCGTACAGGAAACCGACGGTGGCGTTGACGAGGATCGTCTCCAGCGTGTCCCCGAACGCGCCGTAGTACGTGATGAGCCCCACGGACGCCGCCACGAACACGAGCCCCACGGCCTCGAAGAGCGCCATCCCCACCACGATGCGTCGGTTGTCCGCGGAGATCTCTCCGAACCCACGAACGATCGAGCGCGCCCGCAGCATGTGGACGATTCCCCACAGAAGGAGAACCACAACACCGACGACTCGCAGGACGATCGGCAGCATACGGACCTCCTTGTGTCGGCATCCCTAGAGCCGACCCGCCACCCTACAGGAAGGGGAGGGGAAAAGAGAAGACGGACACGTGCCGCGCGGCCCACGTCCGCCTCACCCTGGCTACCTCTCGCCGTACTACGCCGCTTGGCTCGTCCCCACCTTCTTCCGGCCGCCAAGCGGAACCCCCGCGGCCTTCAACGTGTCGTAGACCTCTTGGGCCTGCCATTGCCGGCAGCCGTCGAGCACCACAGCCCGCGGGTTGCCGAGCAACCACTCGTCGTGCAGCGTCTCGAGGTCCCTCAAGTACTCAAGGGGGATCGCCGTCTCCTCGTTTCGCCCGCGGCACGTGATCCGGTCGTGGCACACATCGGCCGGCGTCCGCAGGTAGACGATCTTGTCCGGCTCCGCGCACCAGTTCTTCCGCAGCCAATCCCACAACTTGCAGTAGAGCTGCCACTCCGTCTTCGACATGAGACCGGTCTGGAAGCAGTTCTTGGCGAAGACGTAGCGGTCGCAGTAGATCGATCGCTCCAGGACGACATCGGAATGGTCGGTCATCGCGAGAACCTCCGTCCACGTCTTGGCTCGCGTCGTGAAGGCGGCGAGCTGGAATGTGAACGCCCATCGATGGCCGTCGCGATAGAACAGGTCGAGAAGGTTCTCGTCGAACTCCTGCTGCCACGAGCCCACCGGCTCCTCGATGAATCCGAACAAACCCGATTCCGCCAGACGCCGCCCCACCGTGCTCTTGCCCGCTGCGATGTTGCCTTCGAAGAGAATCATGGTTTGTTGCTCCCGCACACGCCCCCCCTTGTGGACGAACCCTTCCTCGTTCACCCGAAATGGCTCGCTCTGCCCCTCACTCAAGGTGGCGGGATCCCCTCGTAGATCTCCCACCCGTGCGACCCATCCTACACCTCGCGCCTTCTCCGCGGACAACCGCCGCTTTCCGTAGCCACTCGGCGAATCAGGCATCGAGAGGGCATTCCCGGGACGTCCCTCGATCCGAACCGACAGATGTCCCAGGTGAGCGGTGTCTCAAACCCTCGCGGAGCCTCAGACCGATACGACATGGGGACGCAGGTCGTATGTGGACTTCGCTGGGCTCCGCCCTACAATCCGCCTCCATCCAACGAAACGAAAGAGGAACTCGTGAGTGCGCATACCCGCAGTGCTGACCCGGCGTTCGACGCGTCCATCCTCGACGTGCTGCGCTCCGGGATTCGCGTCACACGCGGAAACCCGCGCCTCGCGCTCCGCGGGCTTCATCTCCTGCGCGACCAGCAACGAGCTGCTCGCCGGCGCGACGGGAACGAGGGACTTGGCGTCCACGTGCCGCCGTTCGTCATCTTCAGCGTCACGGGGGCGTGCAACCTCACGTGCGCCGGGTGTTACGCGCACATCCTCCACCGTGCCGCCCGGCCGGAGATGAGCGACGAGCGCGTGAGTACCTTCTTCCGGGAAGCGCGCGACCTCGGCGTCTCGGTGATGCTCCTTGCCGGCGGGGAGCCGCTCCTGCGGCGGAGCGTGCTCGCCGAAGCGGCCGCCACGCAGGAGATCCTCTTCCTTCTGTTCACGAATGGATCGCTCCTCGATGACGCCCTCATCCGCGCCCTGCGCGGCATGCACAACGTCGTCCCCGTCCTGAGCGTGGAAGGAGGAGCGGAGGAGACCGACGCCCGCCGCGGCGCGGGCGCGTACGAACACGTCACCGCGGCCATGGCCGAGCTTCAAGCCCACCGAATCGTGTTCGGCACGTCGACGACGCTCACGCACGCGAACTTCGCGACAGCGATGGGCGAAGAGTTCGTCCGCGATCTGACCGGTCGCGGCTGCCGACTCTTCTACTACATCAACTACGTGCCCGTCGAGCCCGGCACCGACGACCTCCAGCTCACCGCGGATCAGGTTGCCGAGCAGGACCATCGGTTGGCGAGCTACCGGCGAACGATGCCTGCCCTGTTCATCGCCTTCCCGCGCGACGAGCTCGCCTTCGGCGGATGCCTCGCGGCGGGAAAGGGGTTCCTCCACATCAATGCGTACGGCGACGTCCAACCCTGCCCCTTCTCCCCGTTCTCGGACTCGAACCTCCTCGAGGTCTCGTTCCGCGAGGCGCTCGCCTCTCCCTTCTTCCGCGCGATCCGCGCCGAAGAGGTGACGCTGGACGAGACCGACGGCCGCTGCGCGCTGTGGAAGCGACAGGAGTGGGTCAAGGGGCTTGTCGCGCGGCCGTAGGCAGCGCGTTCTTTGGGTTCGTTGGGTCACGGTCGAACTGCCCGCGGCTGGAACCCTAGGAACTCAACGAACCCAATGAACTCAACGAACGGGTTATTGCCCATCGAAACGAAGCAGGCGCCTGTGCGTGGCTCCATCGAAGAAAGGAACGAGGCGCTTCGCGAGTAGCCAGCTCGGGCCAAGTAGACCTCTAACACCCGCAGAGGCCAGCTTACCGCTGCTCCCTTCCGGGCCTGACGGGGTTCGCCGACATGCGCCGCAGAGGGCTCGACCGTCAACGCCACTTGCTCGTGGACGGACCCTCCCGCCTTTCCCCTCCGGAAACCCTTCGGTTCCACTAGAGCGGGTTGTGGATCTAGGGGACCGCTAGCCCCCCACCTAGCACAGGCGTTGGCGGAGGGGGCGGGATTTGAACCCGCGGTACCCACGAGGAGTACACCGGTTCTCCAAACCGGCGGCTTCGGCCGCTCACCCACCCCTCCAGC
>JAQTVA010000016.1 GCA_028707055.1 Candidatus Bipolaricaulis sp.
GCGCGTGGTTCAAGATCGCCGCCAGCCTCTCCCGCTGCCAACGCGTCACCTCGTCACGCGACATCCGCTGCGCTCGTTCGAGTTCGGCGATCTGGCAACGAACGGGCGATCCGCGCAGGGCATCGACCAACGCGAAACCTACGGCTCTCAACCGGTCGGTACCGTGCGTCATGCTTCTCCCATGAACCCGCGCTGCGGACGCATCACCCGGGGGGGCGAGTTTCGATCGCGCGGATGACCTTGGCGGGAATGCCGTACGCAAAGCACCCGGGAGGAAGGTCGTCAAGGACGACCGATCCTGCGCCGACCACGGACCACGCGCCGATGGAGACGAGCGGCGCCACCTTGGCCCCGATGCCCAGGAACGCTCCCTCCTCGATGACGGCCCCGCCGCCCAAGTTGACTCCCGGCGCAACCTGCGCGAAGTCCTCCACGACGCAGTCGTGCCCAACGGACGAGTGCGTGTTGAGGATGACTCCGTCCCCTACGCGGGCGCCGGCGTTGACAATCGTCCCGGCGACGGCGATCGTCCCAACCCCGATGTGGGAGCGGGGGGAGATCGCGGTGAACGGGTGGAGGACCGTCACGAAGGACTTGCCGGCCTTTGCGAGGAGACGCGTCACCTCCTGTCGGCGCCGGTTGTCCCCGATCGCGACGAAGGCGAGTTCGATCGACTCGTCAGCCAGAAGGAGAGAGACCGGTCCGGCGATCGGAACGCCGAAGACGGATCGTCGCTGCGGGGCGTCGTCGTAGAACGCCGCCTCGAGAGCACTTCCGTGCCGCGCGGAAAGGCAATCGAAGACGGCGCCCCCGTGCCCTCCCGCTCCAACGATGGCGATCTTCATGGCCCCTCCGCTGCCCGTAGCCATTCTACTCCAACCCCTCATCCACCCGTCACCCTCCTCCCGTTGGGGGAAAGAGACCGACGCGGTCGCCTTCGGCGAGCACGGCCGCGCGGTCGTGGAGGATCCGGCCATTCACGATGACGAGGTGGGCGTCTTCGGGCGCGAGGGTCAGCGCGGCGACCAGGTCGGCGACCGTCGCATCCCCGGAAAGCTCGACGGGGAAAGGATCTCCGGCGCGCAGCCCCGGCCGCGTCGCCGCAAGGGTTCCATGGAGTCTCACCTCGATGCTCACGAGTCCGCCTCCTTCGGCCGGAAGTACCACTTGTACAGAAGCTGCATATCGTCCGGGAAGAGCCCGAGTCGCGCCCCGTCTGCAACAGGACTCTGGAGGGTTGCGTAGCGGCCGTCGACGAACAGGTTCGCTCCCAGCTCCGCCTCCGGGATGCCGAGTCGCGCGACCACCGAACCCACGGTGTCCCCATCCCGGTGGGGCAAGCGCACGATCGAGTCGGAGTTCGGGGCACGGTTCGAGGCGAAGCGACGGAGCTTCCCGTAGAAGTGGACGTCGATCATGGGTACGGGAGGCCGCCCTCGGGGAGGGCGACCTCCCGATCTCCATCAGGCGCCGAACACCCGATCCAGCTCGACGTCCGCAATGTCCCACACCGTGTTGTGGGGCGGCAGCGGCTCGCTCCTCATGAACTCCGGCAAGCGGTCGTCCTGTGCGGTGAATCCCGCGTCGCGGTTGAAGTCCCGCTCGAGGTCGAGGATCTCTTTCCCGATCCGGGCGACGTCGGCCATCGTCCACGCCGTTCCGAGGACGCCGTTGCACTCTTCCACGGTTCCCTCGAACCCGGAGGCGATGTCGAGGATCGCAAACGCAATGAACAGGCAGTGGCCCGTCGAATCCACGAACGCGGTGGCGTACTGGAAGTTCCGCGCCAGCTCGGCCTTGTCGGGGTTGAGCGGGTCGAGTTTTCCGGAGACGCCGAGGATCTCGGGAGCGATCGTGTATCCAGCGGTGTGATCGGCGCCCATGGGCGAGACGGCGTACGTCATCCCGATCCCCTTGATCGCCCGCGGCTCGTAGGCCGGCATGTTCTGGCCTTTCACGTGCGGCACGCGGCAGACGCCGAACGTTCGTCCGGTCACGACGGCGCCGTTCCCGAGGATCCTGCCGAGCGGCGTTCCCTTCCCGATCTCGTGCAGCAACTCGATGGCTCGCACGCCGTCACCGAACCGCCACACGCCTCCCTCCGCGGCCACGGCGAGTGTGCCGCCGATCTCGATCGTGTCGAGCCCGAAGTCGTTGCACAGGAGATTCAGCTCGGCGATCTGATCGAGGTTGTCGATTCCGCAGTTGGCGCCGAAGGCCCAGTCGGACTCGTACTCGATGCACGACGTGTGCTCGCTCCCGTCCGGGCGGTGCCACGTGTTCGAGCAGCGGATCACGCAGCCTGGAGAGCAGGCGTGGTTGTACACCTCGGCGCCGGTTCGCTCTTTGTTTCCGGCGAAGATCGCCTCCCCCGCGATCTTCGCGGCCCCTTCGAATCGACCCTCGTGGAAGTTGCGCGTCGGCAGTCCGCCGGCTTCGTTGAGGATGTTGACGAGCACGGCGGTGCCGTAGCTGTTGAGCGCTCCTTTGGGTTTCGTGATGGCGTGTTCGCCGAGCGCGTCGGCGAGTTTCTTCCGGCCCTGCTCGAAGGTCGGCTTGTCGGCGAGCGGGACTTCCTTCGCGCCGGAGTCGTCGACGACGATCGCCTTCAGCCCCTTGCTGCCGAGGACGGCGCCAAGCCCTCCGCGCCCGGCGTACCGGCTGGGCCGCCCTTCCTGGTCGTTGAAGCAGACCCCGGCGGCCGCCATGCGTAGCTCCCCGGCGATGCCAATCGAGCAGACGTCGACCTTCCCCTTCCCGCCAAAGCGGGCGAACAGCGCGGGGTAGACCTCGGAGAGCCGCTTCCCGGCCCACGCGTCGGCGGGCTCGATCGCTGCTCCTTTCGCGTCGATCTTCAGGAGCCAGAATCCCTTCTCCTTCGGCTGTCCCTCAATGACGAGTGCGCGGATGCCCAGGCGCGCCAAGCGGCGTCCCAGGCCCGTGCCGGAGTTTGACTCCTTGATCCCTCCCGTCAGCGGCGACTTTCCGCCGACCGAGATGCGCGACGACGTCGGGGACGCTGTGCCGGTCACGATGCCCGGCGAGAAGATGACCTTGTTGTTCGGGCCGAGGGGGTGGCACGTGGGCGAGACCTCGTCGTGGACAAGGCTCGACGTCATCCAGCGTCCCGCCCGGTTCCGATAGGTCTCCGGAACCGGCTCGAACGATGCCGTCCGGTCCGTCATGTTGACCCTCAGGATGCGCTCCATCCGTTCCTCCTTCTGCTGCGTGACTCGAGGCGGCGTCGGTCGACTTCGCATCGAGCGTACAGGTCTAGCATGTTCGGCGCGGCGGCGTCAATCGCACGGAGACGACGGAAGAACCTCAGTCGGCCGGCGGACGACGGCAATGACGACTGCTCCGAGGACGGCCCGCGCCGTGCGAGAGGGTGCAAGGCCGTGGCGGGACAGGAATCCTTCCAGAGACCCACGTTGCACGAAGTCGCGGAATCCCGTGCGATGTTCGGGCCCCGCGGTGGCCTCAATGAGCCGGATGACGGCCCATGGAATGTGGAGGCCCGTGTGCGCCGGGCGGCTGAAGTCGGCGACGAGCAGGAATCCGCCCGGTCGGAGGACGCGAAGGGCCTCTCGGAGCATGCGCTCTCGCTCCTCTTCGGCGTGCTCGTGGAGCGCGAGGGAGAGGAGAACCCCGCCGAACGATGCGTCACGGAATGGAAGATCGAGGGCCGAGGCGTGAATGAATTCCATGCCTGCCGTCGATCGCCGACGGGCGGCGGCGAGCATCGACTCCGACAGGTCGACGCCCGTCACTCGGATTCCTGCCTGAGCGAGGCGGCGACACTGCGCCCCCGTGGCGCAGGCGATGTCGAGGATCGGGGTTGCGCCTTCCTCGCGGCAGATCCGGGTCACGGCCGAGCGAAGCGAGTGCAAGGCTGGATCGATGGCGCCGGCGTAGATGCGTGCAGCGCGCCGGCCGTAGCGCTCACGGGGTGCCATGCGGTTACGGTAGACGACGGTGCAGCCTCTGGCAAGCTGGGGCTTGGCGGAGGAGCGAGTCGCGGGGAGAATGGAGTCGGAGTCGCTCATCCTGACAGCGCCGTGGTCCGTTGCACCGAAGGCCCGGCGCCCACGGGTTGAGCTACGGATGAAGCCCGCGAGGACATCGACGGGTGCGCGTCGAGCGCACCCTCGCCGCGAAGCGAAGCGATGGTGTACGGTGGGAAGCGTCGTGGCTGCACCCGGCCGAGGAACGTGGATCACGAACGAGCGGGAGGTGACGTCTTGAAGAACGAGCTGGTCGCTCGAATCCTGAGCGAGATCGCGGACCTCCTCGACCTTGAGGGCGTGGCCTTCAAGCCGCGCGCCTATCGTCGAGCGGCCGAGGTTGTAGCGTCCTCGTCCGAGCCGATCGAGGAACTCGTGGCCGGCGGGACGCACGCCGAGCTTCCCGGCGTTGGCGAGGCGATCGGGAGGAAGATCGCCGAGATCGTCGAAACCGGACGCCTGAAGTACCACGACGACCTCCTGGCGAAGTGGCCGATCGACCTGGCCGCGCTCACCCGCGTCGACGGAGTCGGGCCCAAGACGGCCAAGCTGCTCTACGAGGCGATCGGAGTCCGGACGCTCGACGATCTGGAACAGGCGGCCCGTGCGGGGAGGATCCACACCGTCAAGGGGCTGGGAGAGAAGACCGAGGCGAAGATCCTCCACGGACTCGAGGAAGCGCGAGCCGTCGAGGGGCGGATGCTCCTCTTCGCCGCCCTGCGACTCGCGGAGGACTTGGTCGCCGAGCTTCGCGAGACGGGGCTGTTCGAGCGCGTGCAGTTCGCGGGGTCGGTGCGCCGCGGGCGCGAAACGATTGGCGACCTCGACATCCTCGCCGTGAGCTCGGATCCCGCGCCGGCCGTTGCCGCGTTCCTCACCCTTCCGGAGGTCGTCGAGATCCTGTCGCACGGCGAGACCAAGGCCTCGGTTCGACTGGGCAACGGGGTGCAGGTCGACTTCCGCGTGGTGCCCGCCGAGTCGTTCGGCGCCGCCCTGCAGTACTTCACGGGCTCCAAGGCCCACAACATCGCTCTTCGCAGACTCGCCGGGGCACGAGGATGGAAGTTGAACGAGTACGGTCTCTACGACGCCGACGATCGACCGCTGGCGGGGGTGGACGAAGACGGCCTCTACGGCGCCCTCGGCCTCCAGCCGATTCCCCCCGAACTGCGCGAGGACACGGGCGAGGTCGAAGCCGCGGACCGCGGGCGCAAAGGCCGTCGACTGCCGCACCTCGTTCAGGTCGGCGATCTCCGCGGCGACCTCCACGTCCACACCAACGCCTCGGACGGGCTGGCGCCGATCGCCGATATGGTCGCGGCGGCGCGCGCGCGGGGCCTGAAGTACATCGCGATCACCGACCACACGCGATTCGCCGAGATCATCGGCGGACTTAGCGCCGACGGGGTCGCCGCGCAGATCGACGCGATCACGAACCTAAACAAGACCCTGCGCGGTTTTCACGTCCTCACGGGGATCGAGGTCAACGTGCAGGCGGACGGCTCGCTCGATCTCGCCGACGAGATCCTGGCGCAGCTCGACGTCGTGATTGCCGCCGTGCACTCCCACTTCCGCCAGTCAAGAGCCGAGATGACAGCTCGGCTCGTGCGCGCTGTGAGCCATGAGCACGTCGACATCCTTGCCCACCCCACCGGCCGCAAGATCGGCGAGCGCCCGCCGTGCGACGCCGACTGGGACGCTGTCTTTGCAGCCGCCGCGAAGGCAGGGACCGCATTCGAGATCAACGCCAACCCGATTCGCCTCGACCTCTCCGCGGACCTCGTCCGCCGTGCCGTGGACGCCGGCTGCCGACTCGCCATCGGCTCCGACGCCCATGCCCCCGAGCACTTCGACTTCCTCCGCCTTGGGGTCCTCACCGCGCGGAGAGGATGGGCGGAGGCTGGCAGTATCGCGAATACCCGTGATCTCGCACGCGAGGACACCTGAGGCACGGTGCGCTGGGACCAACGGATACTCCTACGAGGTGCTGCACATTCACGATCGTCGCGCCCAAAGGGGCGATCGATGACGGCAGTTCGCACTGGACCGTACGTAGAAGGTAGCCCGGCGATACGCCCGAGCTGCTGAGAATGGGGGACACAAACCCTATTTCCGCCCGTCTTGCCTTGCCTGTCGCGCAGCTCGGTTCTTGGCTTCCTCGTCCTCTTGTCGACCGCGCGACTTCGAGGCATACTACAGAACAGTGTGTTGTTACATAACCCTGGGACCGCTCGGTGGGTGGAGTCGTAGCTGGGTTCGAGGAGGACGATGCGAACGACGAAGAAAGCGCTCTACATCTTGTGCGATGTGGAGGGCGCGTCGGGCATCTCGCGTGCGAACTGGAACGCGCTACGCCATGGATCCGACCTGTGGCGATCGGAGGGCCGTGCGCTCATCACCTCCGACGTGAAGGCCGTGTGCGAAGCCGCGAACGAGTTCGGCATCGACGAGATCATCATCGACGACGAGCACGACGGGGGAAAGCGGGAGCCGAACCTGCTCTTGGAGCAGCTTCCCGGCAACGTCCGCGTGCTCCGACGACCTCATCTGCCGGGCAAGGCGCGGAAGTCGTTCCGCGGCCAGCCGTTCGGGATGATCTTCGTCGGACAACACGCGATGTGCGGGGGCGGCGGGTTCGCGGCGCACACGATCGCGCCGCACATCGGCGCGATCGCCGTGAACGGCCTGCGCGTGGGTGAAATCGGGCTCGAGCTGGCCTCGTTCATGGGATCCCCGCTCCTGGCTTTGGTGGGCGAGGAGGCCGCCGTGGCCGAGGCCCGCACGCTGTGTCCTCACCTGGTCGGGATCCCTGTGAAGAGCCAGGAGAAGAGCTGGTTCCCGGCCGCCGAGGAGACGCACGCGATGATCCGCCGCGGGACGATCCGCGCCCTGCGTGAGCGAGAAACAGCGACCGGTCTCCACCTCACGCCGCCGTTCCGCTTCACGCTCTCCCCGGCCGACGGTTACGTCTTTGACGGCAAGAGCAAGATGCCGATGCGCTGGTTGGTCTGGCTCGTGTTCTTCCGCCTGAGCAAGGGCCGGCTGACGGAGCACGAGGCATCGTGGGAGGCGAAGACGATTCTTCGGGGAGTCTGGGCCCTCCACTGCGCACGCGGCTTTCTTCGGAAGACGGACGCGTAGCGGCAGCGTTGCGCGGCTACACTGAGACAACCATGGACCGCAAGGCGCTCGTTCGCCAATACGAAGAAACGCCCCGTCCGGCCGGCGTGTTCCGAGTCCTGAACACCAAGATCGGGCGAGTGCTCCTGGGGTCGAGCACCGACCTGCCCGGCATGCTGAACCGCCAGCGGTTCCAACTGGAGAACAACCTCCATCCGGACAAGGAACTGCAGCGTGACTGGAAAGAGCTCGGCCCGGCCGCCTTCACCTTCGATGTGCTTGACGTGCTGAAGCCGTCGGATGACCCCAGCTACGACCCATCCGAGGACCTTCAAGCGCTGAAGGGGCTGTGGCTCGAGAAGCTCACCGCGGCCGGCGTGTCCTTGTATCGTCGCTCCCACCTCCTCTAGAGGAGCGTCAGGGGCGCACGTGAAACGGCGTCTCGCCTCCGGGTAGACTCCTGAGCATGTTGCCGACGCCGATTCGTCTCCAACCCTCCGACGCCGAACGCTACACCCGGCTACGTCTCCGGATGCTCCTCGATGCCCCGCGGGCGTTCGGGGCGAGCCCCGAGGCCGACAAGGGTCTCGACCTGGCGCACCTCAGGAAGACGCTGGCCGGTGACGACCATGCGATCTTCGCGGTGGAAGAGCCGCAAGGCGGCGGGAGAGTGGCGGCACGCGGGGAGGCCGACCTCATCGCCGCTGCCGGCATCATGCGGAACACCCTGCCGAAGTTTCGTCACCGCGCGAGCATCTGGGGAGTCTTCGTCGAGGCAACCTACCGTAGGAGAGGGCTCGGTCGTGCCGTGATGACAGCGGCGCTCGATTTTGCGCGCACGTGGCCCGGCGTCGACTACATCGACCTCGGGGCGAGCGAGAGGGCGGACGAGGCGCTTCGCCTCTACGAAAGCCTTGGCTTCGTCCCGTGGGGGCGCCAGCCCGAAGCTACGGACATCGACGGCCGCCGCTACGACGAGATCCACATGACGCTGAGGCTGACACACTCACGGTGAGTGGCGGTCGGCCTGCTGCTGGGGTCCGCGCGCTGCCTCCGTCGGCGAGAGCGAGCCGGAGCTGCAAGAGCGGTAGAATGTCCCCGCTGATGAATCCCACGTCTCAGGAGTACGCAGAGCGAGTTCGCGAGTGCGTTCTGGCTGGCGAGTCCCTCGTCCGGGCGGTGTTCAGCGGCCGCCGAAGCAGCGCCGCGCCGGCGTGGATCAAGGTCGTCGTCCGCCCCGTGCTGGTCCACGGGGAGCTGCGGTGGCAGGTCTCCCGCTTCGACGAAGAGAAGGACATCAGCAAGAACTACAACGCGGACGAGATCGCCGCACAGGTCGACGAGCTTCTCGCGCTTGCGTTCACGAACATCCACGTCGAGACGACGAGTTCCCGTCTCGAGGTCCGGATCACGAAGAAGGGCAAGCCCTTCCTCCGCGAGGTTTCGTTGGAGGAGCCGCGCGCAACCGTGCACCTGTCTCACGATCGCGAGAAGAAGAGGATCCTGTCGCTCGTTGACTCGGCGCCGTACCTTGAGGCGGTGGGAATCCTGACGAAGAGCGGCAAGGTCAAGGCAGATCGTCAGGGCAAGTTCCGGCAGATCAACGAGTTCCTGCGGCTGGTGGAGGAGACCGGCGTCTTCGTGGCAGGATCGACGAAGCCGGTTCACATCGTGGACTGCGGCTGCGGAAACGCCTACCTGACGTTCGCCATCTACCACTACCTGAACGACCTCCTGCGGCTTCCCGCAGAGGTGATGGGCATCGATGTGAAGGCGGAGCTTCTCGAGCGGCACCGGGAGAAGGCGCGGGCGCTCGGATGGGATCGGCTCACCTTTGAGGTCGGCCGCATTGCCGAGTACCGTCCCGCGGTCACTCCGGACGTTGTGGTCGCTCTCCATGCGTGCGACACGGCGACCGACGATGCCCTAGCGCAGGGCATCCGCTGGCAGAGCAAGCTCATCCTGACCGCGCCCTGTTGCCAGCACGAGCTGCAGGAGCAGTTGTCGCGCGTTCCCGGACCTGCCCCGTTCCAGGCCGTCTCGCGCCATGGCATTCTCGGGGAGCGCCTGGGGGACATCCTGACCGATGCATTCCGGGCGTCCATCCTGCGGGTTATGGGGTACCGCACGGACGTGATCCAGTTCGTCTCCATCGAGTACACCGCGAAGAACCTGATGATCCGTTCGGTGAAGACCTCCGAATCGGGGAACCGTCGCTCGGCAGAGGAGTACCGGGCGCTGAAGGAGTACTGGCACGTCACGCCGTATCTCGAGCAGCTCTTGGGGGAGGAGTTCTCGGGGCGGCTTGCGCACGCCTCGGGCTCCGCGGATGACGAGCCTAACTCAGGCTTCGCGGCCGGCGAGTGAGCGAGGAGCGCGGGTTCGCCCCGGCCCGCGCGGAGCCGGACGGAGACCGGGAGGAAGTGCGCATGCGAGGAATCGGCGAAGGCTCGGCGGAGATCCGCTTGATGAGGCCGGGTGAGGAGGTTGCCTGCAAGGCGATCCTGCGCGCGCTGCCCGAGTGGTTCGGAATCGAGGAGTCGCTCGTGGGTTACGTCCGCGCTCTCGCGACCCTGGAGACGTGGGTCGCCGAGCGGGGCGGCGCGATCGTCGGCTTCCTGGCCGTCAAACAGCACAGCCCGTGGGCAGCGGAGATCGAGGTCATGGCCGTGACCCCCGCGCTGCGCGGCCGCGGCCACGGCCGTCAACTGGTGGAGTGCGCCGAGCGCGCCCTTCGCGGGCGGTCCGTGGAGTTCCTGCAGGTGAAGACGCTCTCGCCGTCACGCGCGGACGCTCACTACGAGCAGACCCGCGGCTTCTACGAGCGCCTGGGATTCCGGGCGCTGGAAGAGACGAACGTGTGGGGAGAGGGCAATCCGTGTCTCGTGATGGTCAAGTATCTTCCCTCGCCGGCGTGAGCGGCGGCGGTGAAGGAGCGGGAAGGAGAGCAGGTTGGAGCGAGGCGGAACGTGGTGGGCAACTCTCACCGTTTGGGCGGTCGTGAACGCCGTCAACATCCTACAGGCGGCGGGATTCCTATCGCGTCTGCGAACCGGCAGCCTGGCGACGAACCATGTCCTCGGGCTCGTGATCATGGCCCTCGCCGTTCCCGCGGCAGCGGCCCTCGTCGCGTTTATCCGCGCCAGGTCGCTCTGGCTGGCGTGGGTCGGTCCGGCCGCCTTCCTCGCGTTTGTCGTGTTGTTGGCGGTCGTGGAGTACGTCGTGCCGATGGAGTTTCGCTCTCCGGCGCGGCCGGGCGTCCTCGTTCTGTACCTCGTTCTCTTCTTCGGGGCGATCGTCCTCATGGGCCTTCCGATGTTCTCTGTCGATCGGCGGCTGTGGCTTGTCACCGTGGCCTCTTCCGCGCTTCTCCTCGGCTCGATGGTTCTGGCTCTCCGCGCCGGTGTCGGCTGACCGCGGCCGTGCGCGGATCTCGTCCACTCGAGACGAGTCCCGTATGATCGAGCGGGCTGGCGCACACCGTGCCGCTGGATCCGTGGAGGATGCAATGGAGTGCAGACGGCTGACGGAAGATGGCGCCATGCTGGCGCGAGAAGCGATCGGCCGCATCAAGATCCGCAAGAACGGTTCCTGGCCGAGCTTGGAGTCCATTCGCGCGTTCCTGTCGGAGGCAGACAGCATTTTGGTCGTCGCGACGGAGGACGGCGAGCCGATTGGCTTTGCCCTCGCTTACCTGCTCGATCGAGTCGACGGGAACCGCAGGATGTGCCTTTTCTACGAGATTGAGGTGGCCGAGGCGCACCGCCGCCGCGGCGCGGGGCGGGCGATGATCGACGCACTCCAGTCTGTCTGCGCCGCCGAGGGTGTGGCCAAGATGTGGGTCCAGACGGCGCCCTCCAACCAGGCGGCCGCGGCTCTGTACCGGTCGACGGGCGCAAGGGAGGCCGGGAGCGAAGGAGAGATCGTCTTCACCTACCCCTTCGAAGGGCGCCGCGACGAGTCGACGATCGGGGAAGCGGGTTGCCGCTTAGGCTGCGAATGAAGTAGCGTACACCGCGGGGTTGCAGAAGAGGGAGGGGGATTATGAGGGTAGGGATTCTCGTCTACTCGCAAACAGGGAACACGCTCTCCGTAGCCGCAAAGCTGCAGGACAGGCTCAGGGCCGCGGGGCACTCGGTCGCGCTGGAACGCATCACGCTTGCCGGAGAGCGCAAGCAGGGAAGGCGCGCGGTCGAGCTTTCGCCGTTGCCCGACGTGTCGTCGCACGAGCTGCTGGTGATCGGGTCCCCGGTCGAGGCGTTCTCGCTGTCGCCGGTGGCGGTCAAGGCACTGGAGCAGGTCGGCTCTCTGCGACAGAAGAGCGTGCTCTGCCTGGTCACTCAGGGGTTTCCGTTTCCGTGGCTCGGCGGCAACCGTGCGATTCGGCAGATGACGGCTCTGTGCGAGGCCAAGGGCGCCGTGGTCCGCGGTGGGGCCGTTGTGAACTGGGTGGCGAAGACGCTCGACCGACGCATCGCGGACGCGGTCGACAAGCTGGCGGGACTGGTGTAGCGTCATGGGTCCATTGGGGGCGTTCCGTCCGGCCGACTCGTCGAGTCGGCGGCAGAGCCCGGGGGACCGGCGGCCGATGAGATAGGGGGAGATGGGCTGTGGGGATGACAACGGCACACGCGGTCGAAGCGATCAATATGGCGGTGTTCCTCGACTTCGAGAACATCGCTCTCGGCGTTCGCGACGCGAACTACCCGGAGTTCGACATCGAAAAGGTTCTTGAGCGACTTCTCCTCAAGGGGAGCATCGTCCTGAAGAAGGCGTACTGCGACTGGGCGCGGTACAAGGAGTTCAAGGGACCGCTCCACGAAGCGTCGTTCGAGCTGATCGAGATTCCGCACGTTCGCATTTCCGGGAAGAACTCGGCCGACATTCGCATGGTGGTGGATGCGCTCGACCTCTGCTACACGAAGGAGCACGTCGACACGTTCGTCCTCATCAGCGGGGATTCCGACTTCTCTCCGCTCGTCAGCAAGCTGCGCGAGAACGACAAGACGGTGATCGGCGTCGGCGTGAAGAACTCCTCGGCCGACCTTCTCGTGGCGAACTGCGATGAGTTCATCTTCTACGACGACCTCGTGCGCCGACAGAGAGCGGAGGCCAAGACGCGCCGTGCGCCGGCGAAGAAGACGCCGACGACTCGGGGGACGAAGAAGGCTCCGCCTACGGTCGAGGACAAGAAGCGCGAGGCGTGGGGGCTCGTCGTGGAGACGTACGAGGCGTTGGTGGAAGAGCGCGGCGAAGGGGAGATCTGGGGCTCGATGATCAAGCAGGCGCTGAAGCGCCGCAAGCCCGGCTTTGCTGAATCCTACTACGGATTCAGCTCGTTCGGTCAGCTCCTTGAGGAGGCCGGAGCCCAAGGGATTCTCGATCTGGAGCGTGACGAGAAGTCCGGGGGATTCATCATCAAGAGCGGGCAGAGCTTCTAGTGCGGCCGCGCCGGAAGGAAAGAGCTCGGTGCGTTTCGTCTCCGTCCGGGGATTTGAACGGCATACCTGTAGAGTGATATCCTGTCACGGGTGCTTGAGGGGACTCAGGTACACGACCTAACTTGGAGGTGGCCTAGAATGGCGAAGTCGCAGGATGTCAAGAAGACTTCGAAGAAGGCGCCGCAGAAGACGCTGAAGGAGAAACGCGCTGCGAAGAAAGCCAAGAAGGCGGAGAAGTCCTGAGACACAGGCGGCCGGGCTTCCTCATGCCGGCTGAGACTGACGAATGCGATGAAGGGCCCGCGGGAACTGCGGGCCCTTCCTTTCTCGCGCGAACCGACTTGCGCCGGATCGCCGAGGCGTCGATGCTTGGTCTAGGGTTGGGACGTTGGCGAGGGAGGAGCCGTGTCACGAAACCTTGAGGATCTGAAGGGAATTCTGCCGCCGATCCCGACGCCGTTCGACCGTCGGGGATCGTTCGCGCGAGACCGTCTGCGCGACAACTTCCGCGTCTGGAACCGACATGCCCTCGCCGGCTTCGTCGTGCTTGGGTCAAACGGCGAGGGCGTCTTGCTCTCTTCTGAGGAGCGACTGGACGTCCTTCGCGCGGCGCGAGAAGACATCCCCGAGACCCGATGGATGATTGCGGGAACCGGCTGTCCGTCCACACGGGAGACGGTCGAGTTGACACGTCACGCGGCTCGGATCGGCGCCGATGCGGCGCTCGTTCTTCCACCATCCTACTACCGCGGTCGGATGACGCGGGAGGCCCTGGTGCGGCACTACGCCGCCGTCGGCGATGCGTCGGAGATTCCGGTCTTGATCTACAACATGCCCGCGTGCACCGGCATCGATCTCGACGCGGGGACCATCGCCGCCGTGGCGGCACACCCGAACGTCGTCGGGATCAAGGACTCGGGCGGCGATGTCGTCAAGATGGGAGCGATCGTCGGGTCGTTGGGATCGGAGTTCCGGGTGTTCGCCGGGTCGGCCGGGTTCCTGCTGCCGGCGCTCGCCGTCGGAGCGGTCGGCGGTGTCCTCGCCCTCGCGAACATCGCCCCCGCGGAGTGTCTTGCGATCTACGATCACTTCGTGAACGGGCGAGCCGTCGAGGCCGCGGAGCTCCAGCGGCGGATGATCCCGGTGAACACCGCTGTCACGAGCCGCTGGGGCGTAGCCGGGCTCAAAGCGGCGATGGACATCCTGGGCTGGGAGGGCGGGCCGGTGCGAGCGCCGCTCGTCGATCTGACGCCACCTGAAGTCGAGGAGCTGGCGTCGATTCTCGAGCTTGGCGGTCTCGAAAAGGAAGAGGAAGGAGGACGGTGACCGTGAAGGGGCGAGCGTTGTTGATGATCCCCGGTCCGATTGAGTTCGAGCCGGAGGTGCTGCAGGCGCTGGGAGCGCCGACAACGAGCCACGTCGCGCCCGTGTTCATCGATGCGTTCGGGCGCGCGCTCGAGCGGTTGCGCGAGGTGTGGCAATGCCCCTCCGGACAACCGTTTGTGGTCGCCGGCTCGGGGACCCTGGCGATGGAACTGGCGGGAGCCAACCTCATCGAGCCCGGAGACCGTGCCCTGGTTGTGAGCACCGGCGTATTCGGAGATCGGTTCGAGGACCTCTTGTCCCGCCACGGGGCGCGGGTCACCGTGCTGCGGGCGCCGGTCGGAGAGATCGTGAGTGCGGCCGACATCGACGCGGAGCTGGGTCGCGAACGGTACAAGCTGGTGACGGTCACGCATGTTGACACGTCGACCGGCGTACGGATGGACGTGAGTCGCCTCGGCGAGATCAGCCATCGGCATGGGACGCTCGCGGTCGTCGATGGGGTGTGCTCGGTGGGCGGAGAAGAGCTGCGCCAGGAGTTGTGGCAGCTGGATGTCGTCCTCACGGCGTCGCAGAAGGCGATCGGCGTTCCGCCGGGGCTTGCGCTCCTCGTCGCGAGCCCGCGAGCCCTGGAGGCGTTTGGCGCCCGGCGTCGACCGGTGGGTTCGTACTACGCAGACTGGACCAAGTGGCTTCCGGTGATGAAAGCGTACGAGTCCCGCACAGCCGGTTACTTCGGGACCCCCGCCGTCAACCTCGTCGCTGCCCTCGACGTGAGCCTCGGGCAGATTGTGTCCGAAGGGATGGAGACTCGCTGGGCGCGTCACGCGCTGCTCGCGCGAGCGTTCCAGGCGGGGGTGGACAGCCTCGGATTGATGCAGGTGCCGAGCAAGCCGGCGCAACGAGCTCACACGCTGTCGGCCTGCTACGCGCCGGAAAACATCGAGGTGCCGACCTTGCTGCAGGAAGTCCAAAGCGCAGGAGTCACCGTGGCCGGGGGACTGCACCCCGAGATCAGGACACGCACCTTCCGCGTGGGTCACATGGGCGCCGTGCGCGCGGCCGATGTCCTCGCCACGCTCGGCGCGCTCGAGACCGGCCTGCGGCGAGTCGGCCACCGCTTCGACGTCGGCGTCGGGGTCGCGGCCGCACAGCGCGCCTTGGTGTCGTAGGCGAACGGCCCGCGGGTGGGCGAGGCGAAGATGGACCGAGTCGAGGGGATCCGCGGCTTCGTGCGAGTCTCGGAAAAGCTCTCGACCGGTGGACAGCCCACGGCCGACGAGATCCGGGCACTCGCAGAGCAAGGCTACAAAGCCGTCGTGAACCTCGGGCTGCTCGATCCGACCTACTGCCTGGACGATGAGGCCGGGGTCGTGGCGTCCCTCGGAATGGAGTATCGCCACATTCCCGTCGTGTTCGGAGACCCCCAGGAGGAGGAGCTTCAGGCGCTCGGCGCTGTGCTCGACCACCTCGCCGGCCGCAAGACGTTCGTGCACTGCGCGGCGAACAAACGGGCGTCCTGCTTGGTTGCCCTCTACAAGGAGTCCCGCGACGGGTGGTCGGCGGAGCGCGGCGACGCGTTCATTCGGCAGGTCTGGGAGCCTGACGCCGTCTGGTCAGCCTTCGTCGCGCAGGTCCGGCGCGACAGGGGTCTTGGGTCGACGGGACAGACGTCGCGCGCGGTGGGCGGCCGATGCGTTGACGCGTAGACGCCCGGGACCTATCATGAGCGCCACAAGCGCGAAACCATGCAGAAGTAGGGCCATCTCATGCTGCAGTACACCCGAAACGAGAACGGGCGGCTCGTCCCCGCCGAGGGCTTCGACGAGGCGGAGATCGTTCGAGTCGTGAATCCGACCTCCGTCGAGTTGGCGCTGCTCGCGGAGACGGCCCACGTCCCGATGGACTTCCTCACCGCCGCAACCGACCGCGACGAGCGACCGCGTTTCGAAGCGGAGGAGGACTGCAAGCTCCTCATCCTGCGCGTGCCCCATCACGAAGCGTCCTCCGACACTCCGTACGTGACCGTCGCCCTGGCCGTCATCCTCACCCCGACGCGCGTCGTGACCGTGTGCGCCGAGGATACGGCGCTGTGGAGCGAGCTTCTCTCCGGACGAAG
>JAQTVA010000160.1 GCA_028707055.1 Candidatus Bipolaricaulis sp.
CATGTCACCGAGTACGGCGCTCAATGCCTCGAAGACGGGACGATCCTCGCGCACGACCCCGACGCGTACGTCGCGCGCACCATCGAGCAATCCAGCGGCCGCGCATCCGCCCTTGTCACCGAGAGCGCGCGCGATGCTCAGTTCGCCTATGCCCGCGGGCTCTACCGAGTTGTCGTCGTGTTGCTGGCACGGGCCGCGGACGGCCTGCGCGAGGCGCTCGCCGCCTCCCTCGACGCGTACCCCGAAATCGACGGGTCGTCCTTCGAGGCGATGAGAGAGGACCTGGCTCGACTCGATCTCGCGCCCGAGATCGTCCGTGACCTCGACCCGCAACTTGGCGCGTTGGACACGTTGATCTTGCTCTCCCGCGACCGGAGTGGGGTTCCGCGTTTGCCGGACATCGACCGGGATCGAGCCCTCGCCTTCCTCCTCCTGTTCCCGGGGCAGTGCGGTTTCGTCTACCATCTGGCGGACACCGTCGCACGAACGCGAAGACCGGCCTCGTAACCACGTCGGACCTCGCGTCCCAGCAGGAAAGGAGGCATCGCGGTGGTCCACATCGTCGCCGTCGTGGCGGCGCTCGCCGGAGGAGCCGCCATCTGCATGCAGTCGCTGTTCTCGGGAACCTTGGGAGAGCGCATCGGGGTCATGGAGAGCGTATTCGTCGTTCACGCGGGAGGGCTCGCGCTGGCGGTGCTGCTTCTCCTCGGCGCCCGCGGCGGGAACCTGTCGGCGTGGCGTTCTGTTCCGTGGTATGTCCTCTGTGCGGGCTTCCTCGGGGTCGGCATCGTCGCCGCGGTCAGCTACACGGTCCCACGGCTGGGTCTGGCAGGAACCCTGACCCTGACGATCGTTGCCCAACTCGCCCTCAGCGCCGTTCTCGACCACTTCGGCTGGCTCGGCGCCGTCCCACGCGCGTTCGACGCGACTCGCGCCTTGGGAATGGGTGTTCTCTTTCTGGGAACATGGCTCATCCTTCGATAGACCCCGGGAGAGCCGCTCCCCTGGACGCTCCGGACCGAAGACACGGAGGAGTCTCGCCGGATGCCTCTCCCCGCAACAGGGCTCCCGGAATCGGAACGCTCAACGAGAAGCCGTTGCATGCCGCGCTCAAGGCATGGCTTGCCGAGGAGGGAGATCGGTTCGAAGTCCCCGTGGACGGCTTCGTCGTGGACATTCTGCGTGGCGACACTGTGATCGAGATCCAGACGGGATCTGCCTCCGGCCTCACGCGGAAGCTCCATACGCTGCTGAAGCGACACCGGGTACGACTTGTGCTCCCAGTTCCCGCAGTGCGGACGATCGTCCGCTTCGACGCGGCGAGCGGCGAGTGCCGGACTCGAACCTCCCCGCAGCACGGCACCGTCGTCGATGTGTTCCGCGAGTTTGTCTCTCTTCGCGCCCTTCTCGGAGATCCCAACCTGTCGATTGATGTCGTCCTGATCCACGAGCGGGAGTTGCGCACGACGGCCGGGAAGTCCCGCAGGAGAAGGGGTTCGCACCGTGAGGAGCGCCACCTGATCCAAGTCGTGGACTCCCTGTCGTTCCGCCACCCTGCCGACTACATGGCCGTCGTCCCGGCCGATCTTGAGGAGCCGTTCACCACGGCCGAACTCGCCCAATCCATCGGACGACCCCGAGGCATGGCGCAGAAGATCGCCTACGTCCTCCGCGGAATGGACGTCCTGACTCCAATGGGGAAGCGCGGCAATTCCGTTCTCTACCGCAGGAATGTGGGAAGGTAGCCGCTTGCGGCGGTCGCGGGACGTTGCGGGTACGATCGAGCGGATGAACAGCAAAGCGTCTCCTTGCGGCGGACTCCCGGAGTACACGCGCGGCGAGCAAATCGCCAACAGCGTGACCCACGGCATCGGCGCGGTGTTGAGTCTCGTCGGAACCGCGCTCTTGCTCTACCACACGACTCCCAGCGGATCGGCGCGGCACATCATCGCGTTCTCGGCGTACGGCGCGACCCTCTTCCTCCTTCATCTCTCGTCGACCCTCTATCACTCGATCCAGCCCCCGCGGGCGCGCAGGGTGTTTCGGATCTTCGATCACTGCTCCGTCTACCTCCTGATTGCGGGAACGTACACCCCGTTCCTGCTGCTCTCGCTGTGGGGCCGATGGGGATTCACTCTGCTCATCGCGATCTGGGCGCTCGCCCTCGTCGGGATCGTGTTCAAGAGCCTGTTCATCGGGCGTCTTCAGAAGACATCCGTCATCCTGTATGTCGCGATGGGGTGGATGATTGTCATCGCCGCCCGCGAGGCGTGGTTGCGGGTGCCCCACGAGGCGATCGCCTACGTCGCCGCTGGCGGGCTTTCGTACACCGTCGGGGTCGGCTTCTACGCGTGGAAGCGCCTGCCCTACAACCACGCCATCTGGCACCTGTTCGTTCTCGGCGGAAGCGTGTGCCACTACGTGGCGATCCTTCTGTACCTCGTTCCGAGTCCCCCGTAGGCGAACTGGAGCCTCTGCAGATCGGCCGCTAGAATGGGGGCGCCGATTCCGCTGCACTCCGCCCTCGAGCAAAAGGAGTTCTCTCGCCATGTCCCTTCGCTGTGGCCTCATCGGGGTTCCCGCATGCGGGAAGACGACGATCTATAATGCTGTCACCTCCGCCGGAACGCCGATGTTCGACGCCGCGGAGTCTCATCGGGCGACCGTCGCCGTGCCGGACCCTCGCGTCGAGGCGCTCATCGCCCTCTATCGTCCCGCCAAGGTCGTCCGCGCCAGTGTCGAGGTCGTCGATATCCCCGGCCTCTCGCAAGGGTCGACGGCCGAAGGGGGCAGAGGCTCGCGCCTGCTCGCCCACATCAAGGAGGCGGACGCGCTGATCCACGTCGTTCGCTGCTTCGCCGCCCCTGAGCACGCAGCGAGTCCGTTGCACGACGTCGAGACCATCGACCTCGAACTGATGGTCGCCGACGCGCAGACGGTGACACGGAAGGTCGAGCGCCTCGCCAAGCGAGTCCGAATCGGAGACAAGGACGCGGCCCGCGAGGCCGCGGACTGCGAGACGGTACTCCGGGGGCTCGACGCGGGCGTTCCGGTGCGAAACCAGGGACTCACGGACGCGCAGCGCGCAAGCATCGCCGACGGCAACCTCATGTCGCAGAAGCCGGTTCTCTACGTCGCCAACATCGCCTCGCCGCGGGACGCGGACGGCCCGAACGTCGCCGTGCTTCGCGAGCGAGCGGCCGCCGAAGGAAGCGAGGTGATCGCCCTCTGCGGACGGGATGAGGCCGACATCAGCGAGCTGGCCCCGAGCGACCGCGAGCCGTTTCTCGCCGAGCTCGGGCAGACGGAACTGTCGATCGACCGGCTGCTCCATGCCGCCTATCGCCAACTGGGCCTGGTGGACTTCTTCACTGCAGGGGAGCGGGAGGTTCACGTGTGGACTTGTCGATGTGGGGACACGGCGCCGATGGCCGCGGGGAAGATCCACTCCGATATGGAGCGGGGATTCATCCGGATGGAAGTCATCGCCTATGAGGACCTGATCGCGTGTGGGTCCGAGGCCGCTGCCGCCAAGGCAGGAAAGCGTCGCCTCGAGGGTCGAGAGTACGAGATCCAGGACGGAGACGTCGTCGTCGTGCGATTCAGTCCCCCGCGTTAGAACAGCCCCCGCTCGCTCCGCCCGGCACCGCAGTGCGCAATCTCCCAAGTGGACTTGACACCGGCATTTTCGACGCGTACCGTGGGCGTAGCGACTCGTACGATACGAGAAAGGGCTTGGACTTGAGAGGGTCTCGGAGCCGGAAGGGGCGAGCCATGGTGCGCAAGTGTCTGGGGATGATC
>JAQTVA010000017.1 GCA_028707055.1 Candidatus Bipolaricaulis sp.
TGACTTCCCGCGAGGCATTGTCTACACTGCGTTAGCAGTTATGCATTGTGACTGCTAAAACGAGGTGAGAGTCATGATTCGATTCGACAAGATGACGGAGGGGACCCAAGAGCTGTTCCGCGAAGCCCAGGACCTCCTCACGCGATACAAGCACAACCAGCTCGACGTGGAGCACATCGCCTACGTTCTCGTGAGTCGGGAGGGAGTCGGCCGCGAGATCCTTCAGGCGATGGGGGTGAAGCCCGACGCCTTGGCGAAGGATCTGGACGTCTTGCTCAAGTCGAAGCCGTCGGTGGCCGGACCGATCGGCGGCCAGGTGTACATCACGCCACGGCTGGACGGGGTTGTCGCCGCCGCCCAAATGGAGGCCGATCGACTGCACGACGAGTACATCGGATCGGACCACCTCCTCCTCGCGGTCAGTCGAACGACGGACCCGCAGTTGAGGCGGGTGCTTGGACGGCACCAGATCACGCCGGAGGCGATCTACAGCTCACTTCGCGACGTCCGCGGCGAGCAGCGGGTCACCGACCAGGCCGCGGAGGAGCGCTACCAGATTCTGAAGAAGTACTCGACCAACCTCACCGAACGGGCGAAACGCGGCGAGCTCGATCCGGTCATCGGCCGGGACGAGGAGATCCGGCGGATGGAGCAGATTCTGTCGCGCCGCCGGAAGAACAACCCCGTCTTGATCGGCGAGCCCGGCGTCGGCAAGACGGCCGTCGTAGAGGGTCTGGCGCAGCGGATGGCCGACGGGAAGGTTCCTGACTCGTTAAAGGGCAAGGAGATCATCGCCCTGGACATCGCCGCCATGGTGGCCGGCTCGAAGTTCCGCGGCGAGTTCGAAGACCGTCTGAAGTCGGTGATCCGCGAGGTCGAAGCCCACACCGGGCAGACGATCCTGTTCGTCGACGAGCTGCACACGCTAGTCGGCGCCGGTGCGGCGGAGGGCGCGATCGATGCGTCGAACATGCTGAAGGAGCCGCTGTCGCGCGGCCGGTTCCAGCTCATCGGCGCGACGACGCTCGACGAGTACCGCGAGCACATCGAGAAGGACTCCGCCTTCGAGCGCCGCTTCCAGAAGGTGTTCGTGCCCGAACCGTCGATCGACGAGACGATCGAGATCCTTCGCGGACTTCGGGAGACGCTCGAGAAGCACCATCAAGTCAAGATCACGGACGAAGCGATCGAGGCCGCCGCCCGCCTCTCCGAGCGCTACCTTTCCGACCGCTTCCTTCCCGACAAGGCCATCGACCTCATCGACGAGGCGGGAAGCCGGCTACGAGTGGACGGGAGCGGGACGCAGGTCGCGCCGGCCGAGATCGCCGCCCTGGTGTCGCAATGGACCGGGATCCCCGCCGAGCGGATGCTCGAGGAGGAGCGTTCGCGACTCACGTCGATGGAGGACGCCCTACACGCGCGGTTGATCGACCAGGACGAGGGGGTGCGCGCCGTGGCCGAGGCGGTACGGCACTCTCGCGCCGGCCTCTCGGACCCGCGGCGGCCGATCGGCACGTTCCTGTTCCTCGGACCCACGGGAGTCGGGAAGACGGAGCTCGCCAAGGCGCTGGCCGCGTTCCTGTTCGGCAGCGACACGGCGCTCCTTCGCATCGACATGTCCGAGTACATGGAGCGCCACGCCGTCGCCCGCCTCATCGGGTCGCCCCCGGGGTACGTCGGCTATGACGAGGGAGGGCAGCTGACGGAGGCCGTCCGCCGTCGTCCGTACCAGGTCATCCTGTTCGACGAGTTGGAGAAGGCCCACCCGCAGGTGATGAACCTTCTCCTTCAACTCCTCGACGAGGGGCGACTCACCGACGGCCACGGCCGCACGGTCGACTTCCGGCACACGATCCTCATCATGACGTCGAACGTCGGGAGCGAGTTCTTCCAGAGCGACGACAGCGAAGAGACGATCCACCAACGGATCCACGACGAACTCCGAAAGACGTTGCGTCCGGAGTTCCTGAACCGCATCGACGAGACCATCATCTTCCACCCGCTCGACGCGGCGGCGATCGAGAAGATCGTCGAGCTGAAGATCGCAGATCTGAACGGCCGGCTCGCCGAACAGCGGATTCACGTCACGTTGACGCCCGAGGCGAAGAGGATCCTCACGAAGGAGGGGTTCGATCCGCAGTACGGCGCCCGACCGCTCGCCCGCGCGCTCAAGCGCCTGGTCGAGAACCCTCTCGCGTCCAAGATCGTCGGAGGAGAGATCCACGAGGGAGATACGATCGCCGTCGATGCCGCGGCGATGTCCGACGTCCTCGTGCTCCGGCGCCAGGGCGCCCGCTAGACGGCCCGATTCGGCCGCCTACTCAAGGACGAGCGACAACAGCGCCATCCGAATCGGAACGCCGTTCGCCGACTGGCGGAAGTACGCCGCCCCGGGATGATCATCGACGTCGAGGGCGATCTCGTGGACCCGCGGCAGCGGGTGGAGGATCGTGAGCGACGACTTGGCCGCCCGCAACGCGGCGCGGTCGAGGATGTACGCACCCTTGAGCCGCTCGTACTCGGCGGGATCCTCGAACCGCTCCTTCTGGATCCGAGTCATGTACAGGATGTCGGCCGTTCGGACCGCCTCGGCGAGGTCGTCGGTCTCCGCCACGGAAACCCCTTTCTCTCGCAGTCGCTCGAGGATGGCGGTCGGCATGCGCAGCGCCGGCGGCGCCACGAAGAGGAACGACACGCCGTAGTTCGAGAGAAGGGCGGCGAGCGAGTGGACCGTCCGGCCGTTCTTAAGGTCGCCGACCAAAGCGACCTTCAGGCCGTCGATGCGTCCCTGCTCCTTACGAATCGTGAACAGGTCGAGGAGCGATTGCGTGGGGTGCTGGCCGGCGCCGTCGCCGGCGTTCAGGATCGGCACCCGCGCCGCCTTGGCCGCTTCCTCCGCCGCCCCGATCTGGGGGTGACGAAGCACGATGGCATCGGCGTATCCCTCGACTGTGCGGATCGTGTCGGCGAGCGACTCGCCCTTCGCCGCCGACGAGCTCTTGGCCTCAGCGACGCTGATCACCTGGCCCCCAAGGCGGAGCATCGCCGTCTCGAACGAGAGGCGCGTGCGCGTGCTCGGCTCGAAAAAGAGCGTCGCCAGCACGCGGCCGCGCAGAATCGCAAGCGTCTCTCCCGCGGCGAGCGCCCGCTCGTACTCGGCTGCGACCTCGAGCACCCGCTCGATCTCCGGCTTCGTGAACTGGTCCGCACGAAGGATGTCCTTCCCCGACAACGCGTTCATGGCTGTCCCCTTTCCACCGTCTGTCACCGAAGGGCCGCCGGGTCGACGCGACCCGCAGCCGTCGCCAGGAATCGACCGCACCCCGGCCGCGCCGAGAGGTGCCCGGCCTCGAGGAGGACCCGGCCGCGCTGCATGCACAGGATCGGGGCGCCGACCACTTCGCGTCCCTGGTACGCCGTATACGGGGCGTTCGAGTGCTGGGAGGCGTTCGAGATCCTCCTTTTCGCCTTGGGATCGAAGATCACGAGGTCGGCGTCGCTTCCCGGCAGGAGCGTCCCCTTCTTCGGGTAGAGGCCGAAGATCTTGGCCGGGTTCTCGCACATCACCCGCACCAGACGCTCGATCGTCAGCCTTCCCTGCTCCACGCCGCCGTCGTACACAAGCGGCAGCATCGTCTCCACCTGCGGCGAGCCGTACGGAGCCGCAAGGAAGTCGTCGTCCGGCCGCTTCGCCTTCGGCGCGTGGTCCGACGCCACCGTATCCACAGTTCCGGCGGCGAGGCCGTCCCACAGCGCGTCGCGGTCGCCGGCGCCGCGCAGCGGCGGGCCGATCTTGAGCAGGGTCTTCTGCCGCAGGAGGTCGTCGTTCGTCAGCGTGAGGTACTGGGGACAAGTCTCAGCATAGACGCGGAACCCCTTGTCGCGGGCCTCCCTGATCTCATCGAGCGCAAGCTGCGCGCTCACGTGTGGGATGTAGATCGGACATCCGGCAACCTGCGCCATCGCCATCGCGCGGTGAACGGCCTCCGCCTCGAGGATCGCCGGCCGCGTCCCGACGAAGCCCTGGATCGGATCCGCACCTTCTGCGCTCGCCCGATCTTCCAGGTAGTCGGTGGCGAGTCCGTTCTCGGCGTGGACCATCGCCATGCCGCCGGCGCGGCCGAGGATGTCGAGCGTTCGCATGAGCTGGTAGTCGTCGGTCATCCATCCGAGCTTGGCGTACGTCATGAACATCTTGTACGAGCTCACGCCCTCGGCCATCCCCTGAGGGATCTCGCTCGATTGACTCGCCGGATCGAAGACTCCACCGTGGAGCGCGAAGTCGAGGATCGAGGAACCTTCCCCTTCGTCGCGGAACCGGCGGAGCGTGTCCAGCAACCCTTGCCCCGGCTTCGCGTACGCGTAATGGATCAAGGTTGTGACGCCCCCATGGACCGCCGTGACCGGGAGGGCCGCAAGGTCGTCGAGGTACACCGGGTGCGTGTGGACGTCGAGGACTCCCGGGAGGACGAGGCATCCGGACGCGTCGATCTCCCGATCCGCGCCGCGCGGCAGGGCGGCCTCCACGCGCGCGATCGTCTCCCCGACGACAAGCACGTCGACTTCACGAACCCCTGACCCGCTCACGACTCGTCCGTTGCGAACGATGATCCGTTCCATGATCTCTCCTCGCCCGTGAGTCCGATTCTACCCGGCCTACCGGGAAGCGCCCACGACGACGGGCGGCCCGGCAAGGGGCGACGCGGTCCGCTATCCTCTGATCTGGGGGTGCCCTCCATGGTTCGAGCGACGATCTGCTTTCTCATCGCCGAGAGCCCGCGCCGCGTGCTGCTCGGCCTGAAGAAGCGCGGCTTCGGCGAGGGGAAGTACAACGGGTTCGGCGGGAAACTGGCGGACGGAGAGGATGTCCGGGCCGCCGCTGTCCGGGAAGTTCGCGAGGAGTGCGGGCTCGAGGTCAGTCCCGCCGACCTCGTCCCCGCGGGGCGATTGACGTTCTTCTTCCCTTTCCGACCCGAGTTCGACCACGACGTCCACATCTTCCGCGTCCACGCGTGGCGGGGCGAGCCGCGCGAGTCCGAGGAGATGCGACCGAAGTGGTTCCCGGTCGGGGAGATCCCCTACGACCGCATGTGGCAGGACGACGGTCACTGGCTGCCGGCGGTCCTCGAGGGCGAGGTCGTCGAGGGCGAATTCACTTTCGCCGCAGACAACGAGACGATCGCGCGCTTCTCGTTGCGCCCTCTTCGATCCGAACCCTCTTAGCGCGGCTCGATCGCGAACGCGAATCGGCCTTCGCGGAACAGCCGCACGCACGCGTCCACGATGTCCGCGTCGTAGGCCGTCCCGCGCCCCTGCACGACCTCGGCAAGCGCCGCTTCGATCCCAAGCGCCGGCCGGTAGGGGCGGTGGGATGCCATCGCTTCGACGACGTCGGCCACGGCCAGCACGCGGGCCTCGATGCGAATCGCCTCTCCCCGCAATCCTTGGGGATACCCGGACCCATCCAAGCGCTCGTGGTGCTCGAGGACGATCTGCGAGATCGGCCACGGGAAGTCCACCGTCCTCAGGATCTCGTACCCCGCCTGCGGATGCGCCTTCATCAGTTCCATCTCCATGTGCGACAGCGCACTGGGCTTGCTGAGGATCTCGGCCGGGATCGCGAGCTTTCCGACGTCGTGGAGGAGGCCCGCGGCACGGATTCCGTCGACCACGTCCAGCGGAAGCCTGAGTTCGCCCGCGATCGCCACGGCGAGATCCGTCACCAGCCGCTGGTGCCCCGCGGTGTACGGGTCGCGCGACTCGGTGGCCCGGCCGATCGCCTCGATCACACCGTCCAGCGTGCGGCGAAGCCTCTGCTCCCCCTCGACGACGGAGGTGACATCGGTCTTCGCGAGGAGCACCCGATCGAGTCTCGCCTCGTGCCCAGGGGGAATGCTCCAGCGAATCGCGGTATGGAGAGGAGAGCCGTCCAGCGTGGAATCTACGGTCATCGTCTCGAACACGCGCTCGCCGCGCCAGATCGCGAGCAGGCGCGCGCGAAACCCGATCTTCGCCGCGGCAGGGAAGTCCTCTCCAACCCGGTCGATGAAGTCGGCCTTGCTCGCCGCGCGATGGAGGCGGACGGCGGCCTCGTTGGCGTCGACAACACGAATCGCCCCGATGCAGTCGTCGACGATCTCCGGGTGTTCGTCGAGGTACGCTTCCAGATCGACCACGCCTCGTTCCCGAAGATTGTCGAGTCGGCGCTTGACGCCGGAGAAGTCCTCGACGAGGACGGAAGCCGGCGAGTCCTCGAACAGGGCCCGGTACTCCGCTTCGCTCTGCTTCAGCGCCTGCTCTGTCTCGTGGCGCTTCGCCGACTCGACGGCGACCGCCACCAGCCCGGCCACGCCGTTCACGAAGCTCACCGCCTCGTCGGACCACGCACGAGGGCCACCCACGTGCTCGACCGAAAACGTGCCAACCACCTCTCCGCCAACCCGCACCGCGACGTCGATCAGAGCCCCAACCCCGAGCGGGATGAAGTAGCTCTCGTTGAACTCGGCCGTGCGAGGGTCGCGGCGCGCATCGTCGGCAACGATCGAGCGCTCGGCGCGGAGCGCCGCGGAGTACTGGGGATGCACGGTGAGAGAGGGCTTCCGCCCGCTCGAGTGCCGCCGCGGGGTGCGCTCGAAGAGCTCCGCGCACTCGACTTCGCCCCCGCCGTCCGGGTTGAGCCACACCTCGACCCGCTCGACCTCGATCGTGTCGGCCACAGTTTCCGCGATCGCCTGCAGAGTCGCCCGGAGGTCTCCCGAAGCGAGCGACGGGAGCATGGCCAGTTGCAGGAGAGCCGCGTCCGCGGCGTGCGTCCGCTCCCTGCGCAGCCGTTCGCGATCCTCGGCGACCTTTCGCTCGGTCACGTCCCGCGCGACGTTGAGCAGGGCGGGGCGTCCTTCCCAATTGATCGACACGGAACGAAGCCTCAGCCACCGGACTTTGCCGTCGGCCCGAACCATCCGAAGCTCATCGAGCTCGGGAGCCTCTCCGCCCCCGAGCTGCCGCGCGTACGCGTCGAGCACCGAAGCTCGGTCGTCGGGGTAGAGAAGCTCGGCGAACGGCCGGGTTCGGAGGTCATCCGCCGAGTATCCTGAGATGGCCGTCGCCGCCGCGTTCACGAACGGCAGCACCCCGTCTTGGGCGATGAAGATCGCTTCCGCGGCGTGCTCGACCACGGCGCGGTACCGCGCCTCGCTCGCGCGCAGCTCCCCCGCCGTGCGCGTGACCTCATCCTCGAGGTGCAGGCGATACCGGAGATTCTCTTCCTCAAGCCGTCGGCGGTCGTCGGCCATCCGCTTGACGCGAACGGCGCTCGCCACAACAGCCCGGATGTCGGCCCCGGTGATGGGTTTGGCGAGGTAGTCGAATGCCCCCTGGCGAACCGCCTCCGCGGCGGTGTCGACCGTGGGCTCCCCAGTGATGACGACCACCTGCGTTTCGGGGCTCTCCTCGTGGATCTTCCGGAGAAGGGCCATCCCGTCCATCCTCGGAAGGACGATGTCCGTGACCACGACGTCCGCGGAAGCCTCGGCGAGGAGGGCCAGCGCGTCGGGGGCGTTCTCCGCGGTCCTGACCGAATGGCCGTCCTCTTTCACGAACTCGGCGAGCGTGGTCCGAATGCTCTTCTCGTCATCGACAATGAGCACGTTCGCCATCTAGCCCCCCTCCGCGCCGGAACCGGGCGAGTCCTCGTCGTGCGCCGGCCACTCGACCGTGAACCGCGTGAACGCGTTCTCCTCGCTCTCCACGGACAGCGTTCCGCCGTGATCCTGGACAATGCCGTAGCTGATCGCGAGGCCGAGTCCCGTCCCCTGATCGCGCGGCTTCGTCGTGAAGAACGGATCGAAGATCCGTTCCTGAACAGCGTGGGGAATCCCGATCCCGTAGTCCTCGACCGTCAGTCGAACCCAACGTTGGCCGTCGCGGAGTACGGCCACGCCTCGGATCTCGATCCTCTTCCGGTCGTCATGCCCGGGAAACCGAGCGTTCAGGGCATCGCGCGCGTTGGTGAGCAGGTTCAGGATCACCTGGCGCATCTGCTCCGTGCGGCAGCGAATCCGCGGGACGTCCGCCGGAACGTCCACAACCACCTCGATCTGGTCTTTGCGCAGGACGGCGCCGATGAGGGACAGGGCCCCATCGACGATGTCGCGGACGCAGGCCGGGCTGTGGGTCTCCTTCTCCTGCCGCGCGAAGGAGAGGAGGCTCCGGACCGTCTTCGCGACTCGGTTCCCCTCCTCGACGATCCCCACGGCGAACTCCCGGATGCTCTCATCGTCAATCCGCTCCCGGATCAGTTCGGCGTAGTTGATGATCCCCGTGAGGGGGTTGTTGATCTCGTGGGCGATCCCGCTCGCCAGGGTGCCGATCGATTCGAGCTTCTGCCCCTGGCGAAGCTGTGCTTCGAGCCTTGCCTTCGCCTCCTCGGCCTCGTGTCGGGCCGAGACGTCCTCGACGGTGCCCTCGTAGTAGAGGACCCGGCCTTCCGAGTCGCGGACGGCCACGGCGTTCTCCCGGATGTGGACCGTCGCCCCGTCGGCCCGCGTCCAGCCGGCCTCGCCCCCCAAGATGGCGCCGTCCGTCTCCAGCCGTTCCTTGAACTCCGCCCGTGAGTACTTGGGCTCGTACCCCTCCCGCTCGAGGTTCCGCGCGGCAAGTTCCTCGGACGACTCGAACCCGAGCATCCTCACAAGGGCTGGGTTGGCGGCGAGAATTCGACCGTCTGGCGTCGTCTGGTAGATACCGAGCACGGCATTCTCGAACAAGGATCGGTAGCGTCGCTCGCTCGCCTCGAGGGCCGCTTCGGCGCGGGCCTGAGCCTCTGCGGCGTCCAGGTCGTGGAGGGCGAACGCGAGGTCGCCGGCCACCTCACGGAAGAGCGACAGCTCCTCGTCGTCCGCGGCCCACGCCCGCGGAATGGTCACGACAAGCACTCCGTGGGTCTGCCCCTCGCGACGAAGCGGCACGGCAATCGCCGCCGTGTCCTCGGACGCGGTCGCCGCGGGACAGCCGCCGCACTCCGTAGACGGATCGAGCGAGACGACGGGGCCGCCCGCCGACAGCGCACGCCGACAGCACGTCGGAAGCTCGCCCCGCAGGAGCGACGCGCGCAGAGCGTCAAACGGCTCACCGATCCCCGCCTCGGCGGCGCGAAGCGGCCTCCCCGTAGGATCGAACTCCACGGCCCACGCGTGCCGTACTCCCTCCGTGGCGACGAGCTCCTGACAACCTTCTTCGAGAAGGCGATCACGGTCCGTCTCACGCGTGATCAGTTGGTTGACGTTCCGAATCGCGCGCAGAACGGCATTCACGTGCGCGAGCCGCGCGGTCTGAGCGCGAAGCTCGGTGACGTCCTCACCGGAGCTGAGCGTACCGCGGACTCGGCCTTCGGAATCGTAGAGCAGCGCATTGCGCCACAGCACCACGCGAACCTGGCCATCCCGCCGCAGGATGGCGTTCTCGAACCGCTCGACAGGAGCCACGTCGCCGGCCATGATCCGCCGGAAGACCCGCCCGACCTCGTCGCGTTGCGCGGAGGGGATGCACGTCGCGAACCACTCGCGCCCGACGAGCTCCTCAGCAGACGTGTAGCCCAGGACCTCCACGCCGCGTCGGTTGATTAGCTCGATTCGCCCTTCGGCATCGAGGACGACGAGGATGACCCCAGCGATGTCAAAGTAGCTCTGCGCAAGCTCCTTCTCGCGCCGAAGCTGCTCTTCCACCCGCTTGAGGTCAGTGATCTCCGACACGACGGCGAAGCTCCCCTCATACCTTCCGGCCTTGTCGCGAAGCGCCCGGGGCGCCATGAGGACGTGCAACGGGGATCCATCCCGGCGCTTGAGCGTGGCTTCGTACCTCTGTGCTTCGCCTGCCCGGCGCCGCTCCATCTGGCGCCGGTACTCGTCGCGCTGGCTCTCGTGGAAGAACTCATCGACCCTGCGACCCAAGACGTCGCGCCTTCGGAACCCCGTCATCTCGCAGAGCCGATCGTTGACGTAGGTCAGCCGACCCTCGGCATCCTGGAACGCGAGCCCTTCGCCCATGGCCTCCACAACGTCCTCATACCGCTGTTGCGTCTCGCGCATCCTCCGGATGAGGGGGCGCGTGAGGCGGGTGAACGCCCACGCCCCAAGGAGAATCGCACCCAGGGAGGCCCCCAACGCGATGAGGCCAGCGCGTAGGAAGGGAGCCTGCACCTCGGAGAGGTCGATCTTCGCGACGACTCCGAGGTTTGGGACCCGAACAGGCTCATAGGCTGCGAGGACCGTGTGCCCTCGATAGTCAAGGCCGATGATCGTTCCCGACTTCCCTTGCAGGGCTCGCTGCATCGGCTCGGCGAGTTTCGCGTCGAACGGGATCTCCGCCGGCATCTCGGACGCCGTCGCGTCCGCGTGGGTGACGACGAAGAGGATGCGATCGCCTTCGCGGCGTGCGAGGACAAGCTCACCTGTCCGGCCGACGCTGTCGAACCTAGCGTGAGCCTCGATAACCTGCCCGAGAGCGGTCGCCATGGCGCTGGAGGGGTCGCGGTCCGCGGCCATCTCGTGGCTTGCGACCACCTCGATGAGCCGCGCCTGGCTCCGAGCCATGTCGGTCAGGAGGGCTCGCTCCTGGGCCACGGCCGTTCGATAGAGAAGAGCCATCGTCGAGAACGTGACGGCGAGCGTGATCGCAGCGAGAAGAAGAACGAGGAGGGCCGTGTACCGCCGTTCGAGCGCCGCCCTGGCCTTCACGCGATCGAGCCCCTTCTGCCCCCTCGGCTGTGCCTTGTCAGGCTACACGCGCACGCTCGCGCCGTCAATCCTCGCGGCATCGCGCGTGTCTACCCAGGGTGGGATGGAGCGATCCCGTCCGACGCCGAGGCCTTGGCATGCTTTGACCAGACCAATGTGCCGGTTGACGCCGCAGCATGGGCGGCGTACTGTCACTTTGGATCCAACCAAGGCGGTGATTGGTATGGTGATCGCAGTCGGGCCCCGGGAAGGCCAACCGCTGCACACCCAAATCGCGGACTCCCTCCGCGCTCGCATCGAGAAGGGCGAACTCGTCGGCGGGGAACGCCTTCCAACGACCCGCGACCTGGCGAAGGACCTTGGGGTCAGTCGGAGCACCGTGGTGCGCGCCTACGAGCAACTCGCGCGCGAGGGGAGGGTCGAGGGTCGTGTCGGGATGGGAACGGTCGTAAGTGTCGGAGTCGCGGCGCCGCAGAAGGAGCGGATCAACTGGAACCTGCTGCTCACCCCCCGGGTGCAGGAGCCCGACTCCGAGTACGCGCAGATTCACCGAATGCTGTCACAGACGGACCTTCTGTCGTTCGCCGGCGGTCTCCCCTCTCCGGAATTCTTCCCCGGCGACGCGTTCCAGCAACTCTCCGACGAGGTCTTGCGCCAGCAAGGCGCCAAGCTCCTCCAGTGGTGCCCGATCGAGGGGTATCCGCCCCTCCGCAGTTGGATCGCGGAGCGACTCGGCTCCCCTATGGAGAACGTCATGGTCCTGTCCGGCTCGACCCAGGGGATCCACCTCCTGACGCAGGCGTTCCTTGAGCCGGGCGACACCGTACTCGTCGAGGCTCCGACGTACGCGGGCGCGATCCAGGCGTTCCGCGGCGCCGGCGCGCGCATCGTGTCGATCCCCAGCGGTCCCAACGGGATCGATCTCGAACAGCTGGAAGCGGCGCTCGATCGGGTCCGCGCCAAGTTCCTCTACATCGTCCCCACGTACCACAATCCGACCGGAGGCTGCTTGCCGATCGCCGAGCGGGAGGCACTGGTGACCCTGGCGGCCCAACGCGGGCTGCCGATCGTCGAGGACGATCCGTACTCCACACTGCGCTACGACGGCCCTCACTACCCGAGCCTCTACTCGCTCGATCCGAGCGAATGCGTCATCTACCTATCGACGTTCTCGAAGTCGGTGTTCCCCGGGCTGCGCATCGGTTGGATCGCCGCTCCGACGAAGCTCCTGCCGCGCCTCGTGAGCCTCCGCAACCTGATCGACCTGTTCACCAACAGCCTCGCTCAGGGCAGCCTCTACGAGTTCTGCAAGCGAGGGATGTTCGACGCCCACCTGCAGCGCGTCCGCAGCGAGTACGTCGAACGTCGAGACGCCATGGTCGCCGCCCTGCGCCGCTACGTTCCGACGGCCTCATTCGACGTACCGCACGGCGGGCTCTTCGTCTGGGTGAAGCTGCCGCAGGAGACCGACGCCCGCCGGCTGTTGGAGGAGGCGATCGATCTCCGCCTCGGGTTCATCACCGGCCCGCTGTTCTACCCCGAGACGGAGGGCCGCGACCGGATCCGGTTGTCGTTCGCCTGCCATCCGCCGAAGAGGATCGTCGATGGCATGCGCCGGTTGGGTCTGGCGCTGCAGCGCTCGCTGCCATCCGAGAGAGCGTCCTCCCCGGAGCGAGACGACAAGAGCCCCTCGGCACCGCGCTTCGTCGTCTAGCGGACTAGGAGAGAACCCGGACTGCGGTTGGCCCCCGGCGCGTCGAGCGGCTCGACTCGGCCCCGAGCCGTGCGCAGCGCGGCGATCCGGTCGATGGTTGTCCATTGCGTTCGCTCGTAGACCGATTGGAGCAGCCTCGCGATCTCGCCGGCCGTGGCGTCCTCGGGCAGGGCCAAGCGTCGCATCGGAATCGGTTCTCCAACGTAGAACCGAATCGGCTCGCGCCGTTGGCTGTGGCGATGGCGGCCGCGCAGCCGTTGGTAAACCCTCCGGTTCGACGAGTTCGTCTCGCGCACGGGAACCAGGAGCGCATCGGTTTGCCGCAGTCCGGCGACCAGTCTGCCGAGGCCCGGGTACCACAGCCCGTTCTCCCGTCCTCCGTTGGGGAAGATCGCAAGGGCTCCGCCGGAGGCCACATGCCGAATCCCCGCATCGAGCGCGCCGCGGTTTGCCTGTCGGGCCTCCTCCTCATCCACGGCGCGATCCAGCCGGCGGAGCGCCGACAGCGACAGAGCATGGGCAGGGCTCAACAGGCCGCGACGTCGAGTCGACACGAGGTGGGTCGGTTCGAGCGGCAGCACGTACGGACCGAGGCTCGGCACAAGCGTCGTCACGTAGCGGTGCGCCAGAATCCGCAGGTCGTTCCGCTCGAGCGCCGCAGCCAGCAGGAACGGAGTCAGCATCGACGGGTGGTTTCCGAAGACGAGAAGCGGCGAACGCCGAAGCGGAGCGCGTGCGCTCTCCAGAGCGGGAACCTCCCACCACTCGGGAAGCCGCGAGAGGAGCGACGACGCGGCGTCCGGCAGACTCGCCCGGCGGAGGATGTCCTCGAGCGCGGCGCCGATGTGGAGGACGCTCCTCACCGGGCAAACGCGCTCAAGGGCCGACGAGGCCTGACGGTACACCCGCGATTGCTCGGAGCTGCGAACGTACTCCTCTCGGACCGCGGGAAGACCACCGCGCCGGTACGCCCGGCGGAGTCGGG
Source organism: Candidatus Bipolaricaulis sp. (assembly GCA_028707055.1). GTDB lineage: Bacteria > Bipolaricaulota > Bipolaricaulia > UBA7950 > UBA9294 > JAPLGD01. The sequence goes on from JAQTVA010000017.1 coordinate 13,433, forward strand.
AGAACGGACGCCACGAAGCTCCGTCCCGCGCCTCGCTCCACACGCCGGGCTTCATCCCGGCGACGCGCCAAGCGGCGCCGCAACTCGCCAGAATCCCGCAGCCCATGTCCGCGTCGCCGAGCGACACTCCCGCAACGGCGGCCACGTCGGACAGCGTGGCGGCCCCGCCATTCACAAGCAGCGACGCGAGGACGCGCCCCGCGTCCTCCGGCACCCCAAGCGAAGCCCACAAACGCGTCGCCACCTCACAGCAGTAAGCGAGGTTCTTCGCACGCACGGTCTACTCCGCGTACCGCCGCTCGAGCTCCGCGACGAGAGCGGGCCCGCGCGTCTCCCAGCGGCCGATGAACTCGGGCATCTGCTCGCTGACGAACCGGAAGAAGGCCGCCATCTCGATCAGCGGACGCTTCGCTTCCAGCGGCTGTCCCTCGAGAAGTCCGAGTCCGCGCTCCGCCATCTCGATGTGGTCGCTGAAGTTCGCGCGCTGGTCGATGTACAGCCGCGCCCACAGGTTCCGCTTGAGGCAGTAGTAGCGCCGGCGATCCCTCGGCCGGGTCGTCTTCTCGATGATCCCCAACTGCAGAAGGTCTTTCGTCGCCATGCTGATCGCTCCTCGACTCACTTGGAGTTCCGCCGCCAGATCGTCGATCGTGCCCTCCGCCGGCTGCGAGACGAGTAGAATCCCCATGACCCGCCCCGCCATCGTGGATGCCCGGTGTTCGACGGCCATGTGCTCGCCGAATGCGGCGGCGAACTCCCTCTTCTTCCGATCCAGCCGCTCCACAGCCCCACCTCCAGAGTCGAGCACCATAATAGCAGTTACGTCAATCATGTCAAGCGTTTGTGAAAGATACATTGCAAACAGAACTATCGAGCTTAGTAGGTCAGCGACGCGGCGGAACGATCGAGATCGCCCCGACGGGGCAGGCGGCGAAGCAGTCGCCGCACAGGAGACACTCCTCGGGGCGGCTCTTCCCGCCGCACATCGCGTCCGCCGCACACGCGCGATCGCACTGCTTACAGGAGACGCACTTCGCGCCGCCGCGGACGCCGAAGATCCGCAGCCGCGACACCAGGGCAAGGAACGCGCCGAGCGGACAGGCCACGCGACAGAACGGTCGGAACGTGAAGATGGACAACACCAGAACGAGGGCCGACACCGCGACCGTGACCGGGGTTCCGCCGAACTCGAAGAACGCCTTGAACGGCGTCGCGCCGTCGAGGACCGAGGTCCCGGTCGCCGCGACGCGCGCGACGAGGGCGACGAGGAACAGGGACCGGACGACGGAGAGGACGCGTCCGATGCGCGGGGGAATGCGGAGCGCCCAGCGGCGCACGTGGACAAGTTCCTGGAGGGCGCCGAACGGACACACAGACCCGCAGAAGACCCGCCCGAAGAGAACGGCGAGCACTACGGGAATGAGGAACAGGAGCAGGTAGCCCGTTCCCGCCTTGAGGATCACGTTTTGTACGGCGGCAATGGGGCAGAGGACCCCGCCGAGGACGAAGCCGAGCACGATCACGGACACGGCCAGCAACAGCCTCCGCCATCGGAACGCGTGCGTCAGGAGGACGGCGATGGCGGCTCCGGAGAGGCCGAGGAGCACGACCAGCTTCGCCAGCTGGTCGTGGACGAAGAATCCGTCTCGTCCCCCCACAGTCCGTCCCTGCGCGTCACCGCCGACCGCGGCGGCCGACGGTCCGAACCCGGACGGTGTCCCAAACCCTTGACCTAGAGCGGCGAACCCTACCGTGACGAGGATCAGGGCGACGATCCCGTACCGAGCACGGCGATTCACGTGGGGAACCACGCCGTCACGATCCTACGAGCGCGTCCAAGCGGACGAAGAGCGACGGTCCCACGGCGAGCAGCGGCCTCCGCACACCGTCCGCAACCGCAAGGAACAGTGTTCCTTCCTCAGCATGGGCTGTCGAAGGGGAGACGTTCCTCGGGACAGGGAACGTGAGGTTGCCGAGGGTGACCTCTCCGTCGCGCCACGCGAGAAGCCCCGTGACCGCTTCAAGGGCGAACCCCGCTTCGACATCGAACGGGTACACCCCGCTCGAGGCGGCCATCCAGTTTCCGTCACCCGTCGCCGGCGTCACCCGGACCGGCAGAACCCCCTCTTCGTACCCTGACTTCGAACACGTCTTCGAGATCACGAGAGCTCCCTCGCCGGTCTCCGAGAGCGAAACCTGGACGAGCGTCTCGTAGGTGTTTCGCCTCACCTCGGCCCAAGGGGTTCGGCCCAGAATCTGGACCCGGATCCCT
>JAQTVA010000018.1 GCA_028707055.1 Candidatus Bipolaricaulis sp.
GACACCTGTCCACCCGTCGGCTGACAAAGCGCCGCCGCCCCGAACGCGGCGGTCCCCCTTGCAGACTGTGATCGCAGCTACGCTCAGTCGGAATCTTCTGACGCACTAAGGAGGAAGAAGATGAAGAGAGCGCTTTCTGTCGCAACGATGACCGCCCTGACGCTCCTAGCTCTCCTGTTCGTCGGCTACGCGCAGGAAGCAGCCACGGCGGTCCCCAGCCTACTGGAACAGGAACTCGCTGCCATGGAGGCCGCCTTCGGCAGCGTCCAGACCGTGATGGGCGAGTTGATCACCGAGGTCAAGGGCAACATGTCCGGCCTCAGTGACGTCTCAGCCAGGGTCAAGGACCTGAAGGACATCGTGTCCGCCATCTCTCTCGAACTGAAGGCGGCGGAAGGGAAGCTCGTCGGGCTGCGCACGGATGTCGACGCCCTCGGGGCACGGGCTCAGGAGCAGAGTGCCCGCATCGTCGCCCTTGAGGCCGGCCTCTCCGAGCTGGCGGCGTTCTGCGATGAGTTGAAGGCTCGCCTCGATGCTCACGACACGGACATCTCAACATTGCGCGCGGCCGCTGAGGACCTCGCTGCCGCGTTCAACGCGCATGTCGAGGAGTTCGCGGCGTTCAAGGCCCAGCTCCTCTCGGACGTGGATGCCCTGCGAACTGGGCTCTACGGCGATTTCGAGAGCCTGAAGAGCGACCTCTACGGCGTCGTGGACGGCCTCAAGACGGATGTCTACGGCAACCTCGATGGACTTCGCAACATGCTCTACGGCGACCTTCAGACCCTTGAGCAGACGTTCAGCTCGGACATCACGATGCTCGAGTCGCAGTACGCCGAGCTTGCGATGCGCGTCCAAGCCCTCGAGGATGAGGACGTGGGCACGTTCAAGAAGAAGGTCCTTGAGTTGGAGCGATCGATGGCCGCCCTGGCGATCAAGGTCGACAACAACCGAGCCAAGCTTGAGGGGTTCGACCAGGCCATCGCCAGCCTCTCCGCGGAGATGGCGACGACCAAAGAGGGCATCATGAAGGCGAACGAGCAGTTGCTCGCCGAGTACGACGCGCGAATTCAGGCTCTGGAAGAGAACGACGTCAAGATGGCGGGGGATATCAGCACCCTCTACTTCATCTCCATCGTCGCTCTCCTCGCCGGCGTGGGCGCCCTGATCTGGGGGTTCCTCGGAGCGGAGTAACGAACGAATAGGTGAGGGGATACGGTTCTCCGAGAGGGGCATGGACTGCCCCTCTCGTTTCTTTTGCAGTCCGGTGTAACAAAAGTTATATTGGTACGGTGGTCTGAGGGGGGCCTCCAGGGTGGATGAGCTCGGGAAGCGACTTCAGGTCTTTCGACTAGAGAACGGGCTGAGCAAGCGGGCAACCGCTCAGCGTCTCGGGGTCTCGACTCCATCGATCATCCGATGGGAGGAAGGGCTCTCGGAGCCGAACGACTACAACCGGTTCAAGATCGACCAACTCCTCGTGGGCCTGGACGTTCCGCCGCGGCCTCCGGCGCGCGGCGCCATCATCCAGTTGAGCCTGTTCCCGGAGCGGATCCCGAGTACCCTCTCGCGAACGTGACATGACGAAGATCAACCGGGTGGAGCTAACGGGGTTCAAGTCGTTCCGCAAGCGAACCGAACTTCCCTTCTTCGAGGGGATGACGGCCATCGTCGGCGAGAACGGCTCCGGCAAGTCGAACCTGTTCGACGCGATCAGCTTCGTCATGGGAAGACGCTCGTCCCAGCTCCGCGCCGACCGACTCGAACACCTCATCTTCAACGGTGGCGAGCGGTTCGACCCGTCGGACTCGGCCGAGGTCACCCTCTTCCTCGACAACGGGGACGGTGTCTTCGACCGCTTCATCGAGCCGGGAACGAAGGCGCCTGAGATCACCCTCGGCCGCCGGATCACGCGCAAGTCGTCGACGTACACGCTCATGGGGAAGAGCTGTCCCCGGACCACGATCGATGAGGCGCTCGAAGCCGCGCGCATCGACCCGGACGGCCAGCAGCTGATCGCTCAGGGCCGTGTGACCGAGATCGTCCGGCGAACCCCGCTCCGTCGGCGCGAGATCCTTGACGAAGTGAGCGGAATCGCCGCCTACGATGAGAAGCGCAACAAGGCCATCCTCGAATTGAAGGACGTGAAGACGAAGCTGAACACGCACCGCGTCATCCTTGCCGAGCGCCGGCGCCGCCTCGTCGCGCTGCAGAAGGAACGCGACGCCGCCATCGAGTATCAGACCCTCTCACAAGAGCAGGAGCGGCTCGCTCACTCGATCCACCACCTCGAACGACAACGGATCGCGGACAAGCTCAAGCAAGCCGTGACCGAGCGCCAGGGGATGGACGAGCGCATCGCGGAGCTCGAGAAGGACGTCGCCAAGCTCGACGCGGAGATCGAGAACAAAGAGTGGGAACTTGAGGGGATGCGCGAGGACCTCACGGGCGACACGCAGATCGCGCTGATCAAGGATGTCGAGCGCGTCCGTTCGGAGATGCTGCACAAACAGGGCGAGCTCAACTTCAAGCGCCAGCAGATCCACAACATCCAAGAGATGATCGACGAGATCTCCCGCATGCGCGCCGCGGCGCCGGCCAAAGCCTCCGACGGCTCGCTCTCCGCCCGCGCCAACCCCGCGGTCGAGGCCCTGATCGAGCGGAAACGAGGCGGCGTCTACGGAACAATCGCATCCCTCGCCGTACCCAAGGCGGGATACGAGATCGCGTTCGAAGCGGCCGCGGGCGGGAGCCTCGGGGACCTCGTCGTCGACTCCCGAGAGACGGCCATCGACTGCATCAATTACCTCAAGGAGAAGCGACTCGGGCGAGCCCGCATTCTCCCGCTGCGTCGCCTGGTCACGGTCCGCAAGAGCCTGGCCTCCGCCGAGGCACTCAAGCTACCCGGCGTCATCGACTATGCCATCAACCTCGTGACGTTTGACGAGAAGTATCGCCGCGCCTTCGAATACGTCCTCTCCGACACGGTCATCGCCGAGAACCTCGAGTCGGTCAAGACGATCGACGGTGTGCGCGTCGTGACGCTCGATGGAGACATGCAAAGCAAGGGCGGGGCGCTCTCGGGAGGATGGCGGCCGACGCTGGGGGCGAAAGCCGAGCCCGCGGTGAAGCCGAAAGACGGAGGTTTCGACGTCGCCGAGCGCAGGCAGCACATCGCCAAGCTTCGCAAGGACGCCGAGCGCCTTGAAGAGGAGCTGGCGGAACTCGCCTCGCGACTCGAGGCGAAGGAACAAGAGGCCGCCTCGGCCCAGGAGACGAAGTCCCGCACCAAGGATGAGGCCTCCGACCGCAGCGAGCAGCTCCACGCGCTGCGAGAGAAACGCCGTGAGAGTTATCAGGGTCTCGAGAACCTGCGTCGCGCAATGACCCGCTATGAACGTCAGGAAGCGGAGGCCCAGACCGAGCTGGAGGCGTTAGGCAAGGAGGAGACGCGCCCGGCGGAGTACTACGTCGACGCCCCTCTGCGCGAGTTGGAGCGGCGTGTCGAGCAGAACCGCCGTCAACTGAAGCACCTCGAGCCGATCAACATGCGCGCAATCGATGAATATGCGGCCTACGAGGCGGAGTTCAACCAGTTCCACGAGCGCGTCGACGCCCTCGAGCAGGAGAAGCGGGACATCGAGCGATTGATCGGGGAGATCGAGGAGCGGAAGAAGGAGCGCTTTCTCGAGACCCTGACCGCCGTCGGAGCGCAGTTTGACCGCCTGTTCCGCGAGTTGTTCGAAGGGGGCAGCGGAACCCTGGAGCTTGAGGTTCCGGGCGACATCTCGTCCGGCCTTCTGATCAAGGCACGGCCGCCCGACAAGGAGCCGCACGTCCTCGACGCGCTCTCCGGGGGCGAGCAGACCTTGGTCGCCACCGCGTTCATCTTTGCCATCCAGGAGCACCAGAACGCCCCGTTCTTCATCCTCGACGAGATCGACGCGGCGCTGGATCTGATGAATGCGAGCCGCCTCGCGCGGATGCTGCAGCAGTACGCGAAGAGAATTCAGGTGATCGTTGTCTCACACAACGAGGAAACAGTTCGTCATGCGGACCGGGCGTACGGCGTGACAATCAAGCACGGTGCGTCGGAAGTACTGAGTCTCAAGCTGAATTGAAGGAGATCGCTGTCGTGGAAGGACTGCGGATCGCCACGGTTCCCGTTGAGGAACTTGTCGGGCAGAGCTGGGAGGGCGTGCTCCACCGCCTGACCGCCGACATGGACCCGTGGGACATTGATGTGTCCGAGTTGGCCCGGCGTTACCGCGACTACCTGCAAGCCTTACGGGAACTGGAGTTCGAGATTCCCGGGCGCATGGTCCTCACCTGCTCGATTCTCCTGCGGATGAAGTCGGATCTTCTCCTCGCACAGGAGCGCGCCACGGATCGGGATGGACTGGTCGCCGAGCTCGACGAGGCGGTGGATGACGCGCTCGCAGAGGCCAACGACCCGATCGATCCGGGCGGCTTCCGCCTCCCCATCCTTCGGGCGCCCAGTCGCCAAGTGACCCTCCTCGATCTCCGCACCGCGCTCCAGGGGGCGATGAAGGTCAGCCGGCGTCGCGCCGAGCGCTTGATCGAACATGTGGAACTGGAAGACGAATACGATCCATTCCAGGCCTTCGAACTCGGAGGCGCAGACTTCGCAGCGCGGCTGCAGAGCCTGCTCGAGAAGATCAAGAGCCTCCTCTCCGGACGGCGCGTCCTCAGTTTCTTCCGCCTACTCGACAACGGCGATAGGGAAGAGCGCGTCGATCGGTTCTTCGAGATCCTCCACCTCGCCGCGGAGGGTCAGATCTCCTGCAGACAGAAGGAGTTCCTCGGCGACATCTCGATCCGGCTCGAGACCGAAGCGTAGCGGCCCGGGCCGCCGTGCGGCCCGAAGGGAGACGGAGATGGATGACGCGGACCGCGGAAACGACCTTGCCGTCGTTGAGGCGGCGCTCTTCCTGGCCACCCATCCCCTCACACGGCGCGCCCTGGCGAAGATCCTCGACAACGTCCCCCTGGCCTACGTCGACCGCCTCCTCGACGACCTGCAGGAGATCTATGCCGATTCGGCGCGGGGGATCGAGCTTCGCATCGAAGACGGGCGGGCGATGTTGCGGGTCAAGTCAGCGTACGTCGAACGCGTGGCGCACCTCGCCCCGCAGCAAGACATCCCCCAGCCGGTGCTGCGCACCCTCGCCGTGATCGCCTACAACCACCCGGTGACTCAGGCGGACGTCGTACGCGTACGCGGAAACAAGGCCTACGAGCACATCAAAGAGCTTGAGGAGCGCGGGCTGGTTCGCGGCGAGGAGCAGGGTCGAACCGTCCTCCTCTCTGTCACGGAGGACTTCCTTCGTCATTTCGGGCTGAGTACAATCGATGAGTTTCGGTTCCACGCGGCCGACGTACCTTCCGTCCAAGAGGCGCAGAGCCCGGAAGCGGCAGCGTCAGGCCCTCTAGAGCAGGAGGTAGGCGATGGACAAGACAGCTAAGTGGGAGTGCACGGTCTGCGGGTACATCTACGACCCCGCGGTTGGCGATCCGACCACCGGCGTTCGGCCGGGTACCCCGTTCGAGAAACTGCCCGATGGTTGGACCTGCCCGGACTGCGGCGCCGGGACGGAGTTGTTCGAGAAGATCTGACCCGTCGGCCCACCGCGCCCCGCCCGCGGCTTCGCGGGCGGTTTCTTCTTGCAAAACTCGGACTCTTTTGGTAGGATTTTCTCGGTGATCGACCATGCCTGAGCGCATCTACCTGGACAACAGCGCGACCACGCCGGTGGCCTCAGAGGTCTTCGATGCCATGCGTCCGTACTTCGACTCCGCGTACGGCAACGCGTCGAGCCTTCACGCGTTCGGGCGCGAGGCGCGGCGCGCCGTGGAGGAGAGTCGCGCGGGGATCGCCGAGTTCCTCGGCGTCCTGCCGGAGGAAGTCGTGTTCACGTCCGGCGCGACCGAAGCCGACAACCTGGCCGTCCTGGGCACGGCGTACGCCCGCGACCGCCGCGGAGGACATGTCGTGTCGAGTGCGATCGAGCACCACGCCGTGCTCCACTCGGTCGACTGGCTTGCGTCTCACGGCTTCGAGGCGACCCTTCTGGACGTCGACGAGACGGGGCGCATCGACCCCGACCAAGTTCGGGCCGCGCTGCGCAAGGACACGTTCCTGGTATCAATCATGGCTGGCAGTAACGAGATCGGGACGCTGGAGCCGATCGCGGAGATCGGCGCCCTATGTCGCGAGCGCGGGATCGTCTTCCACACCGATGCTGTCCAAGGGTTCGGGAAGATCGACCTCCCGGTGGAGTCCGTGGACCTCCTCTCGGCATCCGCCCACAAGCTCCACGGGCCGAAAGGCGTCGGATTCCTCTTCGTCCGTCGCAAGACGCGCCTGTCCCCGCTGATGCTGGGCGGCGGGCACGAGCGAGGACGGCGCAGCGGCACAGAGAACGTGCCGGGAATCGTCGGCTTTGCCGCCGCGACTCGGCTTGCCGCGACAGAGCGGGATCAGGTCACAACTCGGCTGCGCGCGTTCCGCGCGAAACTGCTCGAGGGGGTCGCCGCCATTCCAGGGACGCGTCTGAACGGCCATCCCACGGAGAGCCTCCCCCACATCGCCAACTTCAGCTTCGCGGGGATCGAGGGCGAAAGCCTTGTCATGCGCCTCGACGAGGAAGGGATCGCGACATCGACCGGATCGGCGTGCTCCTCCCCCGACTTGGAGCCCAGTCATGTTCTTGTCGCGATTGGAGTGCCGTTGTCCATGGCCCACGGCAGCCTGAGGATCAGTACCGGTCGTCAGACCACGCCGACCGACATCGATCGGTTGCTCGACGTTCTGCCCCGTGTCGTGAAGGATCTTCGCGACCTGTCTCCGTTCAAGGTTGGTGAGTAACGTGTACACCGAAAAGGTGATCGAGCACTTCCGGCACCCCCACAACATGGGTCGGCTGGCTGAGTACTCCGCTATCGGCAAAGTTGGGAACATCGTCTGCGGCGACGTCATGTGGCTGTACATCCGAGTGGGAAAGGACGACCGGGGGCGCGACGTGATCGCCGACATCTCGTGGGAGACTTTCGGGTGCACCGCGGCGATCGCGACGTCCTCGATGGTGTCGGACCTCGCCAAGGGGAAGACGCTCGCTGAGGCGATTGCCATCACCAACCAGGACGTCGCCCAGGAGTTGGGCGGACTTCCCCCCGTGAAGATGCACTGCTCGGCGCTCGCCGCCGACGCGCTGAACGAGGCCATCTACACTTACCTGTCCGAACAGGGCCAGGAGATTCCGGATGCGCTTCGCCGCCGGCACGAGAGGATCGAGAAAGAGGTGGCGGCGCTGGACAAGCGTTACAAGGCGTTCCTCGACCGCGAAACGCGGAAGGCCGCTCCTCCCGAGACCGGGGAGTCGAAGTGCAGCTGACCAAGAGGGCAAGCTACGGCCTGATCCTCGTTCTCGAATTTGCCCGCCTCCCTGCCAACGAGTCCCTGTCCGCGGCCTCCGTCGCACGACGCTGCTCGCTTCCCCCGGCGTTCGTCGAGAAGATTCTGCACCGTCTGCGGATCGCCGGGCTCCTGGAGTCCCGACAGGGCCGCGCCGGAGGGTATACCCTCCGAGTCCGCCCCCCCGAGCTGTCCGTTCGTCGCGTCCTCGAGTCGCTCGACGAGCCGATCGAACTGGTTCCGTGCCTCGGAGAGGCGCCGCGGTGCGAGCATGTCGCTACCTGTCCGACGAAGAAGGCGTGGGGACGAATCAGCGGCCGGCTCGCGGAGCTCCTCGACTCGTTGTCCGTGGACGACCTCCTCCGCGACTGAGAACGAGGCGCGACAGATTCGTACCGTGCTTTACTACGAGCTTTCAGGCGGTGCGTAATGCACATTACTGACGCGCTCCGCCCCGTGTGGTATAGTCACCCGGAGCGAAAAAGAACCCCCTCATCTTTTTCACCACCCGGAGAGGGCGGCCGAGCGTAGCTAGCACGGCCGCCCTACACTTTCCGGCTCCATCAGCACCCGTCGGTTCCCCCGTCGTCCCGATCACAGGAACCGCAGGATGTAGTGGAAGTAGAAGTAGAAGACCGGGAGCGCGAACAGGAGCCCGTCGATTCGGTCCAAGGCGCCTCCGTGCCCCGGCAGGAAGACCCCCGAGTCCTTCACGTCGGCGGCGCGTTTCAGCTTGGAGGCAAACACATCGCCGAGCTGGGCCGCCCACCCAACGAGGAACGCCGACGCGAGAAGATGGGGAAAGCCACCCCAGAAGGCGAACTCCCTCCACACCGGCGACAGCGTCGCTCCGACAATGGCGCCGGCAATCGCGAAGACGAACCCCCCGGCGACACCCTCCCACGTCTTCTTGGGGCTGACGTTGGGAAACGCTTGGTGCCGGCCGATGGCGCTTCCCACGAAGTACGCGCCGGCGTCGTATCCCCAGACCATCAGAAGCACGACGACCGCATTCACCCCGCCGACGTGAGGTGGCAGTCCCTCCGCCCCCATGTAGATGAGGTAGAAGTAGTGAAGCAGCCACGGGATGTACAGAAGGCCGAAGACCCCCGCCACCGCCTGGAGGAATCCCGTCCGGTGCGGAAGGACGCTCAAGTACCGCAGGACCTGGTACACGATGGCGCACAGAAGCACCACCTCGGCGTACCGGCCGCCAAACGCGATGTAGCTTGCGACGAGCAGCGGAATCCAGATCAGGAACTCCGGCGCCGCCAGCGGAATCCCAAGCCTGCGCATGAGGTGCAGGTACTCGACCGCCGCGAGGTAGGCCACCGCGAGGATCACGAATCCCGCGATCCAGCGAACATCGAATCGGGCTCCCAGATAGAGGACCGCGAAGACGACGCCCCCGGCGCCAATCCCACTCGCAAGCCGCTTGAGCAGGTTCATCCAGCCTCCTCTCGGACGGCACCGAACCGGCGCTCACGCTTCTGAAAGTCGTCGATGGCGAGAACCAGGTCGGCGGGCGAGAAGTCCGGCCAGAGGGTGTCGGTGAAGTACAACTCCGAGTACGCCGACTGCCAGAGGAGGAAGTTCGAGACACGCCGCTCGCCGCTCGTCCGGATCACGAGATCCGGGTCCGGCGTCCCAACGGTATCCAGGCGGCGCGCCATCGCGTCTTCGTCGACGTCCTGCAACGTCATGCGCCCCTCGGCGACGTCCGCGAGGATTCGTCGGCAAGCCCGCACGATGTCCTGTCGCCCGCCGTAGGAGAGGGCGATCGTCAGGTCCAGTTTCTCGCCGCGCCGCGTCGTGTCGATGGCACGGGCGATCGTCTTCTGCATTGACTTCGGCAGCGCCGCGGGATCTCCGACCACACGCAGGCGCACGCCGGAGTCGACGAACTCCTGCAGGTGCTCCGCGATGAACCGGTCCAGCAGTGTGAGCAGGAAGTCGACTTCCGCTTTGGGGCGCGCCCAGTTCTCCGCGGAGAAAGCGAAGAGCGTGATGTACTGAATCCCGAGCCTCTCGCCAACGAAGCGGACGAGTCTCTCCGCGGCGCGGGCACCGGCTTCGTGGCCCACGGTTCGAGGGAGCCTTCGCGCGCGGGCCCACCGGCCGTTCCCGTCCATGATGACAGCAACGTGTTGAGGTAGGCCGGCCGCCTTCACCCGCTCGAGCAGCGTGCTCATCCCGGGCAGAGCTCCCGGCGCGCCTCCGCCACCACCGTCAGCGACCCCGTCACCACCACCACATCCTCCGGCCCTGCACGGGCCACTGTCTCTCGAACAGCGTCCTTTACTGAATCATAACACGTGGACTCTACGGAGTGCTCGCCGATGCGCGCGCACAACTCGTTGACGGGCAGCGCCCGCGGGCTCGCGGAACGGCAGAGGACGACGCGACGGAAGAGAGGGACGAGGGTCTGGACGATCCCACCGACGTCCTTGTCCGCGAGCACGCCGAGCACCAGCCACCGGCGGTCGCGATCCGGGGCCCAGCGGGCGACGTCATGCGCCAGCTGTTCCGCACCGGCTGCGTTGTGCGCACCCTCGAGGATCACCGTTGGGCGGCGCCGGACGACTTCCGCCCTTCCCGGCCAGCGGGCCGCCGCCAACCCGCGATCAACCGCGTCCGCCGGGATCGCAAATCCCGCGGTCCGAAGGAACTGCACGGCCCGAAGGACGAGTTGCAGGTTCTCGCGTTGATACCCGCCGACGAGGCCCAACTCGACCTTCGCCGGAAGACCGGCGCCTTGGACCGCGTACTCCGCACGATCGAGGTCACGGCGTCCGTAAGAAACGACGACCTCTTCCCCCGAGACGAGCGGTGCGCCGACGGCGGCGCACTCCGCCCTTACGACCGCGGCGACGGCGGCGGCGAGGCGGCCGGCGAGAAGAGGAACCCCGGGCTTCGCGATCCCCGCCTTCTCCCAGGCAATCTTCTCCGCGGTGTCGCCCAAGATCGCCGTGTGGTCGAGCGTCACGTTCGTCAGGACACAGAGAACCGGCGACACCACGTTGGTGGCGTCGAAGCGTCCCCCCAACCCGACCTCGACGACCGCGACGTCGACGGCGGCGCGCTGGAAGTGGTCGAAGGCGATCGCGGTGATCGCCTCGAACTGGCTCGGCACATCCGGGTCGGCGAAGAGGGCGTCCGCGAGTCGAGCGGTCCCTGAGGCGAGTTCCTCCTCTCTGATCCAGACGCCGTCCACACAGATCCGGTCGCGGAAGTCCTCGACCTCGGGAGACGTGTACCGCCCTGTGCGGTATCCCGCGGCGCGGAGAACGCTGTCCAACATCGCCACGACCGAGCCCTTCCCGTTCGTCCCCGCGACGTGAACGGCCGGGAACGACCGCTCCGGGTTCCCCAGAGCCTCGAGCAGGCGCCGGATGCGGGTGAGCCCCGGCTTGACGAGAAGCCAAGGCAGACGGTCGAGGAGCACCCGAGCCTCGGCGTAGTCCATCTAGCCCCCGAGCGAGCTCAAGTTCGCCTGAAGCCGGTCCCGCTTCTGGCGGAACTCGGCCTGCTTCGCACGTTCCTTCTCCACAACGTCCTCGGGTGCGCGCTTCAGGAACTGCTCGTTCGAAAGCTTGGTCTCGGACCGATCCAGTTCCGTCTTCATCTCGCTGAGTTCCTTCTTGATGCGTGCCGCCTCGGAATCCAGGTCGATGACTCCCGCGAGGGGCACGTACATCTCAAGATCCTGCAGCACGACTCGCGCCGATCCCTTCGGAGCTATGGCGTCGGGCGCGAGATCGTACTCCACGGGTCCGGTCAAGCTGGCGCAGGTCTCGAGCCGCTCGACCACAGGGGCGATCGGTCCCCTCGGATCCGCTTTGACCACCACTCGCAGCTCGGCCGTCGCCGGGACGTTCCACTCTGCGCGGATGGAGCGCACGCCGCCCGTCATTCCCTGGAACGCGGTCATCGCCCACACGTCCGACTCATCCGGATCCCGCGGGCTGGAACTCGGGTATGAAGCCACGCACACCGAGGCCGGCGCCTCGCCAAGGGCCTGCCAGATCTCCTCGGTGATGAATGGGACGAAGGGATGGAGAAGCTTGGTCGTCTCGCGCAGGAGGTGGTACAAGACTCCGCGCACTACCGGGTCGCCCGCGGCAATCCGAGGCTTGGCCATCTCCACGTACCAGTCGCAGACATCATGCCATGTGAAGCCGTAGAGCGTTTCCACGGCCAGGTGAAAGCCGTACTCCTCAAGGTTCTTCCGGACAGCCTCCGTGGTTTCCGACAGGCGTCTCAGGATGTAACGGTCCTCGAACCACGAGATCTGGTCGGGCAGCGCCGGCCGCTCGTCGCCGAGGTTCATGAGCACGAAGCGCGCCATGTTCCAGATCTTGTTCAGGAAGTTCCGACCCTCGGTGAGGTCGCCCCACGGCATCCGGACCGTCCGCCCCTTGCCGGTCGTCTGCGCCATGGCGAGCCGCAGCGCGTCGGCGCCGTACTCGCCGATCAGGTCGATCGGGTCGACGCTGTTTCCCTTCGACTTCGACATCTTCTGTCCCTTGTCGTCGACGATCAGGGGCGTGATGTAGACCGTGCGGAACGGGACGTCGTCCATGAAGCAGAGCGACGCCATGACCATGCGCGAGACCCAGAAGAACAGGATGTCGAACCCCGTGAGGAGGAAGGAGGTTGGGAAGAACGTGGCCAGATCCTCGGTCTTCTCCGGCCATCCCATGACCGAGAACGGCCACAGCCACGACGAGAACCACGTGTCGAGCACGTCCTCGTCCTGACGCAGTTCGACGGATCGTGCGTAGTGCTTCCGCGCGCGCGCCGCCGCCTCCTCCTCGGTCTCGGCGACGAACTCCCGTCCATCGGGTCCGTACCACACGGGGATGCGATGGCCCCACCACAGCTGCCGCGAGATGCACCAGTCGCGGATGTTCTCCAGCCAGTCGAAGTAGAGCTTCGTCCAACGCTCAGGGACGAACTGGATCCGTCCGTCCTTCACGGCGGCGATCGCCTTCTCCGCAAGCGGTCGCATCCGCACGAACCATTGCGTCGACAGGAGGGGCTCGACGGCGGCATCGCAGCGGTCGCAGTGTCCAACGGCATGACGATACGGCTCGATCTTCTCAAGCGCGCCGTCCGCCTTGAGTCGCTCGACGACCGCTCTCTGCGCCGCCTCACGCTCCATCCCCGCAAACGGCCCCGCGGCCTCGTTGAGCGTCCCGTCTCCGTTCAGGATGTTGATCGACTCGAGCCCTTCCTTCTTCCCGATCTCAAAGTCTACGGGGTCGTGAGCCGGCGTCACCTTGAGCGTCCCCGTTCCGAACTCGGGATCGACCGATTCCGACCCGACAATAGGAAGGCGTCGGCCCAGGATCGGCAGAATGGCGTACGTACCGATCAGGTGCTGGTATCGCTGATCCTGTGGATGCACGGCGATCGCCGTGTCGCCGAGCATCGTCTCCGGCCGCGTCGTGGCAATCGTCAGGCACCCGCCCTTCTCCAGAGGGTAGCGGATGTAGTAGAGCCCGCCGTCCACGTCGCGGTGGCCGACCTCGAGGTCCGAGAGCGCCGTGCGGCACCGTGGGCACCAGTTCACGAGGTACTCGCCTCGATAGACCAGACCCTCCTCGTAGAGCCGGACGAAGACGTGCCGGACGGCTTTCGACAGCCCCTCATCGAGGGTGAAGCGGAGCCGCGACCAGTCACACGAGCAGCCGAGCGCCTTCAGCTGGTCAATGATTTCCGAGCCGTACTTCGCTTTCCAGTCCCACACCCGCGCAACGAACGCGTCCCTTCCGAGCTGGTGCCGAGTGGTCCCTTCCTTCGCGAGATCCTTTTCGACGACGTTCTGGGTGGCGATTCCGGCGTGGTCGGTGCCGGGGAACCAGCACGCTTCGTCACCCACCATCCTCCGGTAGCGGATGACGACATCCTGTAGGGTGTTGTTGAGCGCGTGCCCCATGTGCAGCCGGCCCGTCACGTTGGGCGGGGGGATGACGATCGAGAACGGAACCTTGCCGACGACGCCGACCGACGCCCGGAAGTAATCTCCTTCCTCCCAGAAGCGGTAGTTCTTCGCTTCCACGTCTGCCGGCTGGTAGCGTTTCGACAGTTCCATCTCGACCTCCGTGAGACAGGATGTACGACGAGTGCGGCGCTTCGGTCCTTGCGACCGCAGCGTCGTCGCCTCTGTGGACCTACGTCCAGACCCCGAGGGTCATCGCATAACCGAAGAGCTCCTCGGGCTCGAAGAACAGGGCCAGCTCGCGCTGCGCCGAAGCCAGCGAGTCGGACCCGTGAACGAGGTTCATGGTCAGATTAAGCCCGAAGTCCCCGCGGATCGTTCCCGAACCTGCCTTCTGCGGGTTCGTCACCCCCATCAGGTTTCGGACGACCTCCACCGCGTTGTCCCCCTCGATCGCCAGGGCGACCACCGGCGATGCGGTGATGAACGCCAGCAATTCTGGGTAGAACGGCTTCTCGAGGTGCTCGGCGTAGTGGCGCCCGGCCAGGGCCTCATCCACCTGCAGCATCTTCAGCCCAGCGATCTTCAGTCCCTTCTCCTCAAACCGGGAGAGGATTCGCCCGACGAGGCCGCGTTGCACGGCATCGGGCTTGCACAAGACGAGCGTTCGTTGGTTGGCCATCCTTCATTCTCCTCCTACGGCTTGCGCACGTAGCAGCCTCCCTCCACCTCCATGACAAGATCCTCCAACTGGAGAAGAAGCAGAACGTGCGACGCTTCGGTGGGCGAGAGATCCGCACGGGCAATGATATCGTCAACATGGACCGGTTCAAGACTGATCAGCTCGTAGACTCGGCGTTCCCGCTCGGTGAGGGTCGCGTCGTCCTCGTTCCCCTCCGTCGGCGGAGCGGAGCGCGTCATCCTCCGCAGGTCGCGGAACTCCTCGAGGATGTCCTCGGCCGACTCGACGAGCTTCGCTCCCTGCTTGATGAGCCGGTTTGTCCCCGCCGATGTCGTCGTGGAGATGTTCCCGGGGACGGCGAACACCTCGCGGCCCTGCTCGAGGGCGAGCCGCGCTGTGATGAGAGAACCGCTCCGCTCCGGGGCCTGCACCACGACAACGCCGCGCGACAGCCCCGAGAGAATGCGGTTCCGCTGCGGGAACGTCCACTTTGCGGGGCGCATTCCCAGCGGGTACTCGCTCATCACGGTCCCCTCGACGGCGATCCGCTCGTACAGCGGTTGGTTGCGCTTCGGGTAGGGGATGTCGACGCCGCAGCCGAGCACCGCGACCGTGTGTCCGCCAACGTCGAGCGTCCCCTGGTGGGCGGCGGCATCGATTCCGGCCGCCAGTCCGCTCACAATGCAGATCCCGCGCAGCGCAAGTTGGCTGGCCAGCTTCGCCCCGACCATCTTCCCGTACTGCGTGCCGCGGCGCGTGCCGACGATCGCGATCGCCGTGGCCGTATCCACCGGGAGACGTCCGCGCACGTAGAGGACAAGAGGAGGATCGTCGATCTCTCGCAAGAGCGTCGGGTACTCCGAGTCGACGAGCGTCACGATCCGCACGCCCGCGGCGTCAGCCCGCGTCATCTCTTCGTCGACGGCGGCGTCGCTTCGCCCGGAGGCAATGGCTTCTCCGAGGACTGCCGACCCGAACAACTCGCCGAACCGCGCGGCGGGAGCGTCCCAGATCGCCGAGAACGAGTCGAAGTGGGCGAACAGCCGCTTCGCTCGTTTCGGAGTCAGCTGAGTGATCAGATTCAGGCCGACGAGGCACTCGCGATCCGTTCGGTTCATGGCGTAGCAGACTAGGGCGCGTCCGTCCGCTGGTCAACCTCCCTCGAGAAGGAGATTGTCGTCGATCGGAGGACGCCGTGCGATCGAGAGCGGATCGGAACGAGCGTCTTGTACCCCGCGGCGGAACGCCGTATCATGCGGGTGTGGTCTTTGACATGGGGGTGACTGGCTTCGACGGAGCCACCAAACGAAGGTTGCAGGCGGAGCCTCGCTATCTCCTTAATCCGGCGAACCAAACAACAACTGCGAACACAACGACTGCGACATACGCATTCGCTGTTCCTTCTCTAAACTAGAGAAGGCCGTCTCCTAGGGTCTCCCGCGAACCCTATCGAGGCGTCGCCTAGCGGGTATACCGCGTCCAGGCGCTTCCCCTGACGCGGTGAACTCCTTGGAGGCTGGGCGCGCGCCATCTTGCTCGTGGGAGGGCGTGTGCCGAGACAAATCACGAGACTAAGCCTGTAGACGCCGACCGGCGGTTGTTCCGGACGCGGGTTCGACTCCCGCCACCTCCACCAGACG
>JAQTVA010000019.1 GCA_028707055.1 Candidatus Bipolaricaulis sp.
GCAGAAGCTCCTTGGCCAGCGCCGCGTGACACGGGCTGACGCACACCGAGGCCGTCCCGTATCGTGCGGCCTCGGCGCACAATGCGCGGACGCCCGCCCGGCTTGCTGCCGGCCCGAGCAGCGTGTGATCGATTCGGGCCGCCAACTCCTGACGATTCACGTTCCCTCCTTTGCGCTGCCTGCGCCGTCGCGCGGCGCGTCCGCTTCCCGCCGTCCGAGAACAGTTCCTGCGTCGGCCCTCTCGAACAACTGGAAGCTCCGTCCGGCCTCGTGCACGAGGCCGACGAGAAGATACCCCTCGGCGAACAGCCGTTCGAACGCCTCTCGCGTCGCCACCCGCCAGCGACGCGCCTCGTCGGGCGCGGCCTCCCGAAGGAGATCCAGATGCTCGGGGACCTCGACAAGAAGAAGCGATCCCGTCACCGAACCCAAGACTTCGACGAGCGTTCGTTCCCCCGCCGGGCCGGGACTCGTCTTCGTGATCACGGCCATCTGGTGCAATCCAAGACGTGCGTGCGGCATGAGCCGCCCTCGATCGAGAGCCGCCTCGGTGCGCGGTGACTGGATCCACCACTCGATCGCGACGCGATCGGTCGCGAGCCCGACATTCGGTCGATCGTTCAACTCGCCGAAGACGTTTCGCGCGTACCCGACGCCGACGGCGCCGAGCCGGTTCAGCGACACGTGGGACTCGTCGCTGCGCAGCGGATCCACCCATCCACGGATCACCTCAACGCCCACCGCGAGGGCCTCGGCGCGCTCGATGCTGCGGAGGGCAAGCCCGATCCCCGCATTCCGGCGCCGGGGCAGGACCGCAGCGAACAGCGAGAAGAACGAGGGGAATCCTCGAAACGTGCCGGCCAAATCCGCAAGCGCACCCACCAGAACGCGCTCCACGCCCGACGTGTCCCACGCGCCGAGGACCAACCCCCCGCTGTCATGGATCGCCCGCAGGATCTGCACCCCGCACAGCGACGGTGAGGGTCGCCTGCCGAGCAGTTCGAGGCCGAGGCGCTCGCACGCCTCCCACCCGTCGACGTCGCTCAGGCGGTCAACTTCGATACTCATCGGCCCGATCGATGTGGCGCGATCGCTTGTCGCTGTACATCCTTCGGTCGACCTCAGTCAGGAGCGATTCGAGCGACCGCGTGTCGCCCGGCTCGCGCGTGTAGATCCCGATGCTAAGGCCGACGTCCAGATCGCCGATCCCCGTCCGACGAGGCACCAGGAGGATCCGGTCTCGAAGGCGCTCCGCGACGAGGTTCGCTTCCTCTTCGACCGTCTCCGGCATGAACACCAGGAACTCGTCACCGCCATAGCGAATGACTCGGTCCGACGCCCGCACGTTCTCGTTCAAGAAGATGGCGACCTGTTGGAGCACCTCGTCTCCGCGCAAGTGCCCGAAGCGATTGTTCACTGCACGGAATCCGTCGACGTCGATCATCATCACCGAGAACGCGCGGGCGTAACGATCGCCCCGGTTCAGCTCCGGAGCGATGATCGAGTTGAAGTAATGGCGGTTGAAGAGCCCCGTCAACGGGTCACGCACGGCCTGTTCACGAAGCGTCGTCTGCGAAGCGAGGTTCGAGATCGCCGTCGCGAGGTGGCTCGCGATCACCTCGACAAGTTGTCGATCCTCCTCGTCGAAGAACCCGGCCTCGTCGCTCTCGATGTTCAAGACGCCCACGAGGCGTTCTCCAAACAACAGGGGCACGGCGAGCTCGGCGCGAGTGGTCGGCAGGCCCTCAAGGTAGCGAGGATCGGAGTACACGTCGGACACGACCGCCGTTCGCTTGTTGCGGGCGACCCACGAGACAATCCCCTTCCCCTCCGGCAGCTTCCACCCGGAGGCCACGCCCACCGAGTCGTAGGGCCCTCGCACTCCCGCCGCGGAGAGCCGCTCGTCTCGATCCTGCAAGAAGATCGACGTCAACTGATAGTCGAACTGCTCGACCAGGAAGTCGAGCGTGCTGGCCACGATCTGCTCGACGGTCGTCGCCGCCGCAATGCGCTGTCCCAATTCGTAGATGCGCGCCAGGGCGTCGCGTCGGTTCAGTGCGGAGATGGCCACGGACAGCTGCGCAGCGATGGTCGAAAGGACTTCGACGTCCTGCTCCCCGAAAGCCGCGCGCCGGCGGCTCTCCGCGTCGATCGCGCCGACTGCCCTTCGCTTCCCGATGATCGGCACCGCGACCATCGACCGGACCGAGGCGCGGGACTCCTTGTACCGGGGATCCTGCGCCACGTCGGGAACAATGGCCGGCTCGACGTAGTCGATCGCCCAGCGCGTCAGTCCCTCGCCGTCCGTCGAAGTTCGAGTCCCTCTCGCCGGTACCTCATGCCGGGGGAAAGCCCCATCCGATGCAGTCCCACGCAACACGAGATCCCTTCCGTCGCGCATCCAGATGCCACAATAGTCCTGCGCAAGATCGCTCCGGATACGCCGCGCCGCGGCATCGCACAGCGCGTCGAGGTTCTGGACATTGGCCAGCTCCCGGCCGAACTGGGACAGGCTGTGCAGGCGCTCTTTCTGGCGACGCAGCTGGTCGAGCTTGTACACGTGCTCCACGGCGAGCGCCGCGAGGTTCGCCAGCGATGCGACCGGCTCGATCGACGAGACGGTCGGAACGCTCTGGTCAATCGGGTCGTCGACGGAGATCGACCCGATGATCCCCGCCGTCCCGCGAAGCGGGATGAACAGCATGTCGTCCTTGTGCCACCCCTCGAGCGTCACCGTGCCGGAGAGCCCTCGATCGGCGTTCCACGGCACTTCATCGTGCGGGATGTAGTAGGCGGGGCCCAGGCGGAACCGTTCGTCGAAGGCCTGCCGTCGCTCTGCAGGCGACATCGGAACCTGCTCGAACAACGCCTTTCGATCGTCGGGCGAGAGTCCGGAGCAGAGCATCTTCTCGGCTTCTCCTTCGAGCGCGACGGGGGCCGACAAGTCGTAGAGCGTGAGAACGGCGCGGCGGAATCCGCTGTACTCTGCGATGGTGTCGAGCACGAGCTGGAGGATCCTGTCGATATTCGGCTCCGCGAGGATGACTTCCCCCAGTTCCAGGACCACACGGTTGAGTCGGCGTAGGCGCACCTCGCGGGTGATGTCTCGCACGGTCCCTTCGACGCGAGCGCTCTCTGCGCCGCCCAGGAGCCTCGTGCTGATCTCTACGACGTGCTCGACGCCGCCCTTCTCGACCATGCGGTACGTACGGGCACCGTCGGCGGCCACGCCCTGCCCTCGCTCGGCGAGAGCGAGCGCAGCGCGCCCCCGGTCGTCGGGAGTCACCAACTCCTCCGCGCGCCGCCCCAGGAGCTCCTCTCGCGTGTATCCGGACGCACTCACGAGGTACTCATTCACGTACACGATGCGGCCGTGCACGGTCTCGAAGACACCGACCGGAACTCGTTCGATCAGGTCGCGGGTGTGCTCCGCGGTCTCGGCTGTCGCACGATCCGCTTCGGCCTGCCCCAGCACGGCGCGCACGACCGCGACCAACTGCCCCGCCTCGAGCGGATAGGGGAGCCACGTTCGAGCACCGGCCGACAGGGCGGCGACGCCGATCGCCGGATCGCCCTCCTCCACTAGAGCGACCGCGGGACAGCTCCGTGCTTGGGACAGTCTTCCAGAGTCGAGAGCCTCAGAGATTGTCTCCCCTCTCGCGACCATCACGAGAGCGAGACAAGCACGCTTCGCTCCTCCGTCGTCCCACGAGCGCCGAACGTCGACTGCGTACCCGGCGGCGGCGAGCGCCTCCTTCGCGGCGCGCGCTCGCGCCGGCGACGAGGCCACAAGAAGAAGCTTCTCGGTACCGCTTCCGCTCTTGCTCACGAAGCCCCCGTCAGTTGACGCACTTCACCCTCGTCTTTCGTCCACCCCGGAAGGACGCTCACGATCAGCTCGAGGAACACCTTGCGGCCAAGGAGGGCCTCGATATCCGCCCGGGCCAGCGTTCCGATTCGCTTGATCAGCCTTCCTCCCTTCCCGATGACGATCCCCTTCTGCGACTCCCGATCCACCACGATCTCCGCCTTGATCTCCACCAGTCCGTCATCCCGCTCCCGCAACCACTTCACACGCACCGCCACCGAGTGAGGGAGTTCCGCGTACGTCAGATCCGTCACCTTTTCCCGAATCCGCTCTTCGACGAGAAAGGCCTCCCCGCGATCGCATGAGGTATCCGGCGGGAAGAGGGGCGGCGAAGTGGGGAGGTAGCGGATCAGCGTGCGCAGCGCATCGTCGAGCCCCGCGCCCGTGCGCGCCGAGACGGGGATCAGCTCGGAAAAGACACCGAGAGCGGCATACGCCAAGAGCGTTTCCTCGAGATCGTTCCTCTTCGCGGCGTCCGTCTTGTTCACGAGAAGGAGAAGCGGGATTCCTTCTCCCGCCAGGCGGTCGACGGGGCGGCGATCCTGTTCGCGGACTCCCCCCCACGGCTCGACGACATAGACAACCACATCGAGGCCTCGAAGGCTCCGGCGGCTCTCTCGTAGGAGCTGACGCCCCAGGGTCGTCCTTGCCTCGTGGAGTCCCGGCGTGTCGACGAAGACAACCTGTGCCTCCGCCGTCGTGAGAATGCAGCGGATGCTGCACCTCGTGGTCTGAGGCTTCGCTGAGGTGATCACGAGCTTCTTGCCGAGCAGGGCGTTCAGGAGCGTGGACTTGCCGACGTTGGTCTGTCCGAAGAGGCCGACGCAGCCGGCACGGAATTGCAGATCCTGTGTCATCGTAAGAGATCTTTCCTCGGGCTTGGGGAATAAAGAAGGCACCCTTGCCCTCCCTTTCACCGGGTTCGGCCTGCCACCAATCTGTGCAGTATACGCGGCGAAAACAGCGTTGTAAAGCGAAGGTCCGACACCTATACTTCGCCCGGTGCCCGATGAACACGCTCGTAACCAACATCCGCCAGCTCGTCACGCCCCTCGGAACGGAACCCACTCCCGGCAAGCGGATGAAGGAGTTGTCTATCCGCGAAGACGTGCACCTGCTCCTCCGTGGCGATCGGGTGGTCGCCGTGTCGGACGAGCGCCCCGCGATCGATGTCGAAGCCGTGATCGATGCCGCCGGTGGAGTCGTCATTCCCGGCCTGATCGACCCGTTCCTCTGGGCCGCCGGTCCAAGCTCGCCGACACCGCCCGAGTCGGCGCATCCCGATCCACCCGACGTGCCGCGCGGCGAGCCCCTCGACCGGAGCATGGTCTCCGCGTTCGCCCAGGCCGTCCGCCACGGCACCACAACCGCTGAGGTTCGTATGCTCGCTGGCGCGGGATGGCAGCGGATTGAGGAGACCCTGGCATGCGTCGAGCTCGCCGCCCGCCAGTCGTCCGTGCGCGTCGCGGCGTGCGTCCTGGGCGCGCCCGCGAGGACGCTGAACGGGTCGTCCGACGATCGCATCTCGACGCTGATCGGCGAGACGATTCCTGGGATCCAGCGACATCGGCTGGCGTCCTCGTGCGCCGCCCTGTGCGGCGAGGGAGGATACAGCCGCAAGGAGGCCAAGGCCGTTCTGAGAGCCGCGCGCGGCGCCGGTCTGGATGTGAAGGTGCAGTCATCGGGTGCGGGCGCCGATGCCATCCTCCTCGCCGCGGAGCTCGAAGCCGCGACGGTGGACGATCTCGTCCGCTGCAGCCGTCCGGAGCTGGATCGGCTGCAGCGCGCCGGCGTCATCCCCATCCTCCTGCCTGGCGATCCCTTCCTCAGCGACCATCCCTGGGCGGAGGCGCGCCGTATGCTCGAAGCCGGACTCGCGGTGGCGCTCGGAAGCGCCGCCCATGCGTCCGGCGCCGGGATCCTCTCCATGGCTACCGTTCTCTCGCTCGCCGTGCGCAAGATGGGGCTCGACCTCGCGGAGGCTCTCACCGCCGTCACACTCAACGCCGCGGGCGCCCTTGGCCTGGCTCGCGTGCTCGGCACGATCGAGCCTGGGAAGCAGGCGGACTTCCTCGTTCTCGACCTCGACGATCACCGCAGAATCGCCGACTTCGTCGTCGGACTTCCCGTGCGGCACGTCATCATCGGCGGACGCGTCGCGTGCACGCCATGACCGTCGAGGTCCGCGCGTATGCCAAACTGAATCTGGCGCTCCGCGTGCGCGGGCGACGCGCCGACGGGTACCACGAAATCGACTCGATTGTCCAGACCATCGACCTGGCAGACGGCCTTCGCCTCCGCGTTGCGGAAGGTGACGCGGTTCAGGTCTCGAACGACCTCATCGGACTCCAAGGACCGGACCTGGCAGAGCGTGCGGCCTCCGCCCTCCTCGCCGCGAAGGAGACGACGCGCGACGTCGAGATTGAGGTCACGAAGAGGATTCCGGCCGGAGCCGGTCTGGGTGGGGGCTCGTCGGACGCCGCGGCCGTGCTCCACCACCTCGACCTTGCCGTGCCACCCAGGCTACCGCGTGACCGGCTCCTCGCCGTCGCGGCGGGCATCGGCTCCGACGTGCCCCTCTTCCTGGTTGGGGGATGCGTCCGGGTGCGCGGACGTGGCGAGCGTCTCAACGTCTGTCCACAACTGCGTACGGAGACCTTCGCGCTCCTGGTTCCTCCCGTCCACTGCTCGACGGCCTCCGTCTATGCCGCCTGGCGCGATCACGCGGCCCCCAACGATCAACCCTGTGTCCTTGGGGAGAACGACCTTCTCTATCCCGCTCTCGCGACGCACCCCGCGCTTCTCCCGTATCATCAGGCGATCCGTGGCTCGGGAGGCACGTTCGCCGGGATGAGTGGGAGCGGCGCCGCGTTCTACGCCGCGTTCTCGGAGCCCGCGGCCGCGCATCGGGCCGCCGCCGCCCTCGCGCGCTCCTTCCCCGAGGCCCAGGTTCTCGTGTGCCGACCGACGCCCTGGGGCACCCGCCGCGTCGATACAGGAGGCAGGACGTGAAGATCGCGATCGACGGTCCGGCAGCGTCTGGGAAGACGTCCCTCGGGCGAGCGTTGGCCGAGCGGTTCGGCTGCCGGTTCATCGAGACGGGAAAGATGTACCGAGCCGTCGCGCTCGGCCTTCTCCGCGGCCTTCCACTCGATGCCGTGGTGATCGACGTTGCGGAACCGGAACGCTTTCTCCTCAACGGTGAGGACGTCACGGACCTCCTGCACACCCGCGAACTCGACCAAGCCTCGTCGGAGGTTGGGACCCGTCCCGATGTTCGCGCTCGCCTCGTGGAGCTCCAGCGCCGAATCGCTGCCGGCGTCGATGTCGTCATGGAAGGCCGCGACATCGGCACCGTCGTCCTGCCCGATGCGGACGTCAAGCTGTTTCTTCGAGCCAGCCCGGACGTCCGTGCGCGACGGCGCGTCGACCAGCGAGCGGGCGACGACCTCGAGCGAACCCTCCGCGACCTCGTCGTGCGCGACCGCCGCGACTCCACCCGGACGATCGCACCCTTGAACCCCGCTTCTGATGCGACTATAATCGACACGGATCGAAAGACCCTCGCAGAGGTCATTTCCGAGGCAGCAGACCTGGTCAAGGAGCGGTTGCAAGGACATTGACACGGCGCCTAGCAGTTGTCGCCAAGAGTGGCATCTACGTCGTCGTGGTGTTCCTCCTGTTCCTCGTCGTACGAATGCTGTTTCGGTTTCGCGTCAAAGGGAGGGCGAACATCAAGCGAGATGAAGGCTACATCGCTGTCGCCCGGCATCGGAGCTACTGGGACGTCCCGTTGCTCGCAGCGGCCATGGGGATTCGGAACCGAGTCCACTTCATCTCGCGCAAGGGACTCATGAAATCCAACCCTCTCGTGCAGCCACTGATTCGCGCTTTCTCGACGATCATCGATCGCGAGAACTTCGGCAAGTCGGACTTCCGGCGGATGCTCGAAGCCGTCAAAGCAGAGCGTCTCGTGGCCATCTTCCCTGAGGGAACGACGCGCGAGCGCGCCGACGCGAAGGCTGGAGCGGTGTACTTCGCCGGTCTGTCCGGCAAGGCCATCGTGCCGGTGAACATCACCGCCGAAGGGCCATACCCACCGAGGTATCCGTTTCGCTTCCCGCGGGTCACGGTGTCGATTGGGGCGCCTGTCACCGTGGAGGCGCTCGAGCGCGAGACCGGTGGAAGCGAGCCCCGGTCCCAGAAGCTCCGGGAGATGAGCGATCGCCTCATGGAGTGTGTGGATCGAGCATGACGCAGAAGAACAGGAACCAGAGGAAGCGGGCCGGACGCGCGGAGGCGTGCCGGGCGACTACGTTCGGATCTGGCGATGGAGCATGGAACAGAGAATAAAGATGGAGGACGCTTTCTCTGAAAGCGATGTCAAGACGTACAGCCGCGGAGACACCATCTCCGGGACTGTCGTTCAGGTGAGCGACAACGAGATCCTCGTCGATATCGGATACAAGTCCGAGGGGATCCTTCCGGTGTCGGAGCTGTCCCCATTCCGCCCCGGCGGCAAGATTGAGCAGGGCGAGCAGATCGAAGTGCTCGTCACCTACATCGACGAGGAGAAGGGGACGGTCTACGCCTCGGAGAAACAGGCCGAGTACGAGAAGCGGATCGACGGTCTGGAGGCGGCGTACCAAGAGGGACACGTTGTCGAGGGCGAAATCACAAGCGAAGTCAAGGGCGCGGGATACCACGTCAACCTCGACGGGATCCGCGCTTTCCTACCCGGTTCGCACCTCGGCGGGGACTTGCCGAGTGCAATCGACGAGCTGCGCGGCAAGAGGATCCAGTTCAAGATCCTCGAGCTGTCGCGACGCGACAAGAACCTGGTGGTTTCCCATAAGGAGTTCATCAAGGAGCGAGAGCGATTGCGACGCAAGGCTCTCTTCGACTCGCTCCAGCCTGACCAAGAGCTTGACGGCGTGGTCCGAAGCATCGTTGACTTCGGGCTGTTCGTCGACATCGGCGGATTCGAGGGGCTTGTTCACCGATCGGAGATCGCGTGGAAAGACCTCCCGGTTCCCCCCGCCGAGTACAAGGTCGGAAGCCCGGTCAAGGTCAAGGTTATCGACTTCGACCGCGAGAAGGGCAAGGTCTCCCTCTCGATCAAGCGACTCCGCTCGAACCCCTGGGATGGCATCTCCAAGCGATACTCCGCTGGGACTCAAGTGGACGGGAAAGTGGTCAGCGTCACCGACTTCGGTGCCTTCGTCGAACTTGAGCAGGATGTCGAGGGGCTGGTGCACGTCTCCGAGCTCTCATGGGGGCATCCGGAGAATCCGAAGGACGTCGTGAGCGAGGGTGACATCGTTCCGGTTGTTGTCTTGAGCTGTGACGAAGACGCCCACCGCATCAGCCTGTCGCTCCGCCGCACCCAGCGCGATCCGTGGGAGGACGCGGAGAGCAAGTATCCGCGAGGACAGGTAGTTACCGGCGTCGTCACCAAGATTACGGACTTCGGCGCGTTCATCAAGCTCGAGGAAGGGATCGAGGGACTCGTTCACGTCTCCGAGATTGACTGGGGCCACGTGAACCACCCGCGCGACGTCCTCAAGGAAGCCGACTCCGTAGACGTCAAGGTGCTCAGTGTCGACCCACGGGAGCGCCGCATCTCGCTCAGCATTCGCGAGTTGAAGGACAATCCGTGGCGCCGCTTTGTGGACCGCTACGCGATCGACGAGATCGTTGAAGGCGAGATCACCGAGATCAAGGAGTTCGGCGCCTTCATGAAGATCACCGACGAAGTCGATGGCTTGATCCACGTCTCGGAGATCTCCAACGAGCGAATCGCCACCCCTGCGGATGTCTTGGCGGTGGGAGCCAAGGTTCAGGCGAAGATCATCGGGATCAACGAGGAGAAGCATCAGGTACGCCTGAGCATGCGGAACCTCTTCGGTCCTCCCGAGGTCCCCACGGCGCCTCTCGACGAAGCAGAGCGCGACCGGAGCGGCAAGGGACGTCGCCGCCGAGGCGCCGCTCCCGGAGCTCCGGCTGGCGGCAAGGAACGCGGCCCCAAGGCGCGGGAGCGCGATCGCGTCGATCGCCGCTTCCTCGACGAGAGCGGGCACGAGTCGCTCAGCATGCGCGACCTGCTCGGCAAAGCGGGCATCGACGACGAGTCTGAATGAACGGCATGGGAAGCAAGGAGGACTTTTAGATGAACAAGGGCGAATTCATCGATCGGCTGGCCGACAGATCGAATCTGACGAAGAAAGAAGCGCGAAAGCTTCTGGACGGAGTGCTTGACCTGATTCAAAGCACCCTCCTGGAGGGCGAGGAAGTCAAGCTCGTCGGATTCGGCAAGTTCGCCGTCCGCGCTCGCAAGGCGAGCAGTCGCATCAATCCGCAAACCAAGCGCCCGATCCAGGTCGAGGCGAAGGTCGTTCCTCTATTCAAGCCGGGGAAGGAACTGAAGCGGCGAATCGAGAAGGCGCTCAAGGTCGCGCCGAAGGGGGTTGCGCGGAAGTAGAACGCAACCTCCTTTCAAACGCATGAAGCCATCCGACGGCCGGCGCTTGTCGCCGGCCGTCCTCTTTTCCACCCCAGGGGCGGCCCCTAGGCGGAGTCAACCACGCAGAGCCGCTCAGCCATGACGATCGCTCGCAGCTCCTCCACGGCCGTCGCAAGGTCGCCGTTCAGAACCAGGTAGTCGAAGATCCCCACGCTCTTCATCTCGCGAGCCACCACGCGCAGCCGTTCCGCGATTTCCGCCTCCGACTCCGAGCCGCGAGCGCGCAGGCGCTCGCCCAGCTGCGCGAGCGACGGGGGTGCGAAGAAGACGAAGGCGAGCGTCACGCCTGGGACCCCGACGCGGCGCAACGTGATGGCGCCCTGGACATCGACGTTCAACACGACATCCAGACTGCGGGCCGTTAGCCGCGCGATCTCCGCCTTCGACGTTCCGTACCGGTCTCCGAGGTATACGGCGTGCTCAATGAACTCCCCGGCGGCGACGATGGCGGCGAACTCCTCCTCGGACACGAAGTAGTAGTCCACTCCGTCTCGCTCTCCCGGCCGTGGGGTACGCGTCGTGTGGGACACGGAGTAGGCGAGCCCCGGAACCCGGGCGATCAACGCGCTGATTGCCGTGTTCTTCCCAGCACCGGACGGACCGGACACCACGAACGCCAAGCCACGGCCGGTCCCCCGCCGGAGGGATGTCAGATCGTCACTCGACATTCTGAACCTGCTCGCGCATTTGCTCGACGCGCATCTTCATATCCAATACGGTTCCCACAATCTCGCTGTCGCGCGCCTTGGAACCGAGCGTGTTGATTTCCCGCAGGAACTCCTGCCCGAGGAAGTCAAGTTCCTTGCCCACCGGTGCCGCTCGGCGGAACAACTCGCGCGCCCGCGCGACGTGCCCCTTCAACCGAACAAGTTCCTCCTGAACATCGTAACGGTCGGCGTAGAGGACCACCTCCGCTTCAAGTCGGTCGGGGGCCATGGTGACGTCGAGCCCTTCAATCCGCTCGCGGAGCCTCTCCCGCAATCCCGCCAGCACGACCGGCAAGGCCTCCTCGATCGAGTCCACCCCATCCTCGAAGGCGTCGACAAGACGGGCCAACTCGTCGCAGAGCAGCGCGCCCTCACGCTCGCGGGTCGCGATGAGCGCCGCGAGCGCCTGATCCAGCGCGCGTTCGACGGCAGGCCACAGCGCCTCATCGCTCTCCTCCCGGATCTGGAATCCTCCCGCGCGCACCAGGTCGGCGAGCGTCGGCGGCGTCTCGAGTTTCAGCTCGTCGCTCAAGGCACGCAACGCTTCATGCACTCGTCGGGCCAGCGCTCGATCGACATCGGGCCCGGCGCCCAGCTCTTCGTTCCCCTCGATCGAGAGCCACACGCCGACGTCGCCGCGGGACAGCGCCCCTCGAAGTTTCTCTTCAATCTGGGCGTGCAGCCACGGACGCTCTCCGACCGATCGGACTCGCACCGTGAGGAACCGATGGTTCACCGAGCGGATCGTCGCCTCGACCCTCCAGCCGTCGATCGACGCCGCACCCGCCCCGAAACCCGTCATGCTTCGCATGGATCCGTTCCTCCCTGGGCGAACACGATTCCCGCGTACCCGACGACGGACGCGCGATCACCCGTTGAATCCCCCGACGTCTCATAGGCGATCAGGGATGACGTCATCCAGCCCCGGCCGCGCGCCAACGCGAGCAGGGTCGTGATGGCTCCCACGCCACAGATGGACAGCCCGCGCTCCTGACAGGTGCGGTAGAAGCGAGCCGCGTCGAGGGCGCGGATCGCGTCGAGCGCCAGCCGATCGCGCTCCCTCGCGACCTCATCGGGCTCGTAGTGGGTGAAGTCGCTCGACGCCACGACCCAGGTTCTCCGTCCCGCGGTTGCCCGGGCCAGCGCATCTCCCGCGTCCGTCAACTCGTCGAGACCTCCACGCTGGACGCAGATCGGGACGATCGCTACGGGATCTTCCCACAGCACCTGCAGAAACGGAAGCTCGACCTCGATCGAATGCTCACGCTCGAACGCGGGTTCGTAAACCCGCATCCCGGCGGCATGGAGTGCTTCGACGGCTGTCCGATCGACCGGAACATCGCCGAGCGGCGTGCGCCACGCGCCCGCGCCGGAGAGCGACAATGTCGGTCCGAGTCCACTGTGACTTGCCCCAAGCAGAAGGACCACGTCCGGACGCCCGTACTCCGCCGCGCGTCGAAACGTTGCGCCGGCGACGCGCCCAGAATACGGATACCCCGCATGCGGAACCACGAGGCCCACGGACGGCGACGCTCCTCGCGAGGGTCTTGGGGCGCCCAGGAGCCGATCGACGGTCGACCGCAGGACGTTCGGATCCCCGGGGTAGAACATCCCCGCAACGACGGGCATTCGCACGTGGCCTAGCATCCCTGTCATTGTACCGAGAAGCCCATGCCCAGGCCACGACGGTCTTGACGCCCCATCCCGACTCCCGTACTATTTCCGCGTCTCTGGGAGATCGTTTAATGGCAGGACGACAGGCTCTGGCCCTGTTAGTGGGGGTTCGAATCCTCCTCTCCCAACCAGAAGCCCGAGGAGTCGATCACTCCTCGGGCTTCTGGTCTTGAGGGGGTGAGAACCACCAGACCGAGGATGGAGTTTGCCTCAGCAAACTCCCGAGCGACTGGAGAGCCGACGGACGGCTCCAGTCGCCATCCTCCTCTCCCAACCACAAAGCCGAGGAGCATCTTCGCCCCTCGGCTTTGAGGTTGGAGTGCGGGGTGAGAACCTCCAAGCCAAGGATGGAGTCTGCGTCAGCAGACTCCCAAGCGACTGGAGCACCATTCTCACGAACCCGCACGAGTTCGCGTTGCGAACTCCCAAGCGACTGGAGAACGACCCCATCCCTCCAGTCGCCGCCATCCCTCCCTCTCCCAACCAACGCAGAACCCCGAGGTGCGCAGGCGCCTCGGGGTTCTGCCTTGAGGTGAGGGGGTGAGTAGCCGTGAAGATGGGTGACGATCGCGGCGGTGAGAGGCTCCTCGTCATCCTGCTTGAAGTACGTGCCCCGCTACACGGAACGCTGCCGCCCAAGGAGCCGACACGCGCGCCCCTCTGACACCTGGAGCTTCCCGCAGACAAGCCGGACGCCGTGTCTTTGACGGCTACCGCACCCTCTACCCAGGAGCGAGACAGGCAAAGCACGTCTTCCCCGTGAGCGGTGGGTGCGACACGCAAAGGGAGGCGAGCACTGCCCTCAGTGGCGTGCGCCGACGTCGCTACCGCGCGCGGTCGTCGACGGAGAGCCCGGGAATCCGAAGCCGGGCCTCGACATACGCCAGCAACCTCGACAACAGGATGACGATGACGAGGTAGAGGATCGCCGCCGCGGAGTAGGCGTCAAATGCCCTGAAGTACTTCGCCGCGATCTTCATGCTCGCAAACGTCAGGTCCTCGAGCGTGACGAAGTAGGCGACCGAGGAGTAGAGGAGGGTGTAGATCAACTCGTTCGACCACGATGGCAGCACGATGCGCAGCGCCTGCGGCAGGATCACAGAGCGGACCGCTTGCGCCTTGGTCATTCCCATGGACCGCGCGGCGAGCATCTGCCCGCTCGGGATGGCCTGAATCGCGCCGCGCAGGTACTCCGCCTGGTACGCCGCGCTGTTGAGTCCGAGAGCCACGCACGCGGCGACAAAGGGACTCATCGGCCGGAGACCGATCGCCCGAAAGTACGGGGGAAGACCGAAGTAGATGATCAGTGTCTGGACGACCAGCGGCGTGGCGCGGAAGAACTGGATGTAGACGTTGGCGATGCCGCTCAACACACGGTGGGTGTACACGCGCGTGAGCGCGAGGAAGAGACCGAGCACGAAGCCCGACCCGACGCCGATGGCCGTCAGTTCGAGCGTCACGACCGTGGCGCGCAGGAGGCGCGGCAGGATCATGCCTACGAACTCGAAGTAGTTCATCGGCCGTTCGTCTCCCCGTACAGCTCGGTGATCTTCCTCAGGAACTGCCCCGTCCGCTCGCACCGTGGGCACGTGAACAGCTCGGCCGGCGTCCCCTCCTCGAGGATCACGCCACCCTCCATGAAGATGATCCGATCCGCCACCGCGCGCGCAAACCCCATCTCGTGGGACACGACGATCATCGTCATCCCGCCCCGCGCGAGCTGGATCATGACCTCCAGCACCTCACCGATCAGTTCAGGATCGAGTGCCGAGGTGGGCTCATCGAACAGGATCAGCTTCGGATCCATCGCCAGGGCGCGCGCAATGGAGACCCGTTGCTTCTGGCCTCCGGACAGCTCCGCCGGGTACGAGCCGACCTTCTCGGCGAGACCGACCCGCGCCAGCTCTTCGTTCGCTCGGACGAGCGCGTCCCTCTTCGGCATCTTGCGGACCTTGACGAGTCCGAGGGCTACGTTGTCGAGCGCCGTGAGATGGGCAAAGAGGTTGAAGTCCTGGAACACGAACCCGATCTGTGCTCTCGCCTGGTTGATGTTCGTGCGGGGCTGCGTGATTTCGACGTCCTCGAGCCACACGCGTCCCTTGTCGGGCACCGAGAGCTGGTTGATGCAGCGAAGGAGCGTGCTCTTCCCCGTCCCCGACGGGCCGATGATGACCTTCGTCTGTCCCCGGCGGAGTTCCAGAGAAACGCCCTTCAGGACCTCGTCCTTTCCGTAGCGCTTGTGCAGATCCTCCACGCGGAGGATGACGTCGCTCGCGCTCGTGTCCATGGGCATCAGCGTTCCACCTTGCCTTTCATCTCGAACCCCGGAATGCGAAGCCGCCTCTCCAAGAGCGCCAGCAACGCGTTCCCGCCGTACGTCAGCCCCAGGTAGAACAGACCCACAATGAGGAAGACGGGCAGGATGAGTTGCGAACCGATGTCCTTCGCCATGGATAGGCGGGCCATCGCGAGCTGAGACTGGCGCGTCAACTCGATCAGACCCCCGATGACGCAGGCGAACGCCGTGTCCTTGACGACCCCGGAGTACTCGTTCGCCCACGGTGGGATCGCGAGTCGGAACGCCTGGGGAAGGATCACGCATCGGATCGCCTGGATCCTTGTCATCCCGAGCGCCCGCGCCG
>JAQTVA010000161.1 GCA_028707055.1 Candidatus Bipolaricaulis sp.
GCCGGGGCACTACCCGCAGAAAGAGGACAGCAGCCTCTCCATCCTGGTGGGCTTGCTGGAGGCTGCTGTCTTCTCAGACTGACTACTTGGCCTTCTTCGGAGCGGGCTTCTTCGCTGCGGGTTTCTTCACCGCAGTCTTCTTCGCCGCGGGCTTCTTCGCCGCAGTCGTCTTCTTCGCTGCGGGCTTCTTCGCCGCCGGCTTCTTGGTCGCTGCCATGGTTGCCACCTCCTCTTCGGTGACGTGCTATGTGCGCATTTGCCTAGATGCGCAGAAAGCATTATACTCGTCGTTGTGGTCTTGTCAATAGACCTTCATTGAGATCATGTGATCGATAGGAGGCACAGAATGGTGGATTCGCATGCGGCAATCTTCAAATCGCTATCGAGTCGATCACGCACGACAATCCTCAAGCTGCTGAGTCAGAACGGCGAAATGTCGGTGGATGAACTCACGGATGCCTTGGAACTTGCCGGGCCCACGGTCTCGCGACATCTTCAGGTGCTTCGACAACAGGACTTGGTCACCGTTCGCCGGGATGCGCAGAGTCGCTACTACTCCGTGGACATCAAACGACTGGAGCAGACGTTCACTGCATTCCTTCAGTATCTGACCGAGGACTCATGACCGAGGCGTCAGGCGCAGACGCTGGTGACCCCTGGAACGACGGGCGCTCGATCCCTGACGAGCGTTGGCACGACCCGGGGCGGCGACGTGAAGTCAACGTGTACCGTGCGTGAACCCTCCCACACCCGAGATCCGAGCGCAGCAAGGATCGGGACGGCGTTCGTCCTCAATCTTGGCTTCGCCATCCTCGAAGCCGTGGGCGGGCTGTGGACCAACAGCGTCGCGGTGCTCTCCGATGCCGTGCACGACCTCGGTGACTGCGTCGCCCTGGCTCTGGCATGGCACTTCGCTCGCGTGTCACGGAGATCCGGAGACGATGTCTACACGTTCGGGTATCGCCGCTTTGCCCTTGTCGGAGCTCTTACGATGGGGGGAGTCCTCCTCACGGCGGGTATCCTCGTCCTGATCGAGTCGGTACCCCGCCTGTTGACCCCTGAGGCGACGAATGCCCGCGGAATGCTCGTCTTGGCCGGAATCGGCATCATCGTCAACGGGCTGACGGCGTTGCGGATGCGCGGAGGGCTGAGCCTGAGCGAACGTGTAGTGACGTGGCACTTCGTCGAGGACGTGCTGGGGTGGATGGCTGTCCTCGTGGCCGGTGTCGTGATGATGTTCTGGTCGGTGCCGATTCTTGACCCGATCCTCTCGATCCTCATCACGCTGTACGTGCTGTGGAACGTCGGCCGAAGGCTCCGCGAGACGTTCGTCATCCTCCTGCAGGGTGTCCCGCGGAGTCTACGCGTCGCCGAAGTCGAGAGCGCAATACGCGCCGTCCCCGGGGTCTGTGCCGTTCACCATACCCACATCTGGTCGCAGGACGGGATCGAGCACGTGCTGACGGCCCACGTCGTCACCGCGAGGGCGGATTCGTACGCCAACGTAGCGGCTCTACGGCGCCAGGTCAAGGAGACTCTCAAGCGGTTCGGAATCCTTCACGCGACGATCGAGTTCGAGAGCTCGACGGGTCCGGTGTGCGATGACGCGGGGGAAGGGTGTCGATGCAAGGAGCGCACGTGAGCACCGTCGCGCTGGTACGCTGCACCTCCTATGAAACGTGCGATGTAGACCCCGCACTGGAGCGCGGCATGGATCTCCTCGGCGGCGTCACACGGTTTGCCCGACCCGGAGAGTCGATCGTCCTCAAACCGAACCTCCTCGTGGGACGCGACCCAGATCGGGCCGTGACGACCCATCCGAGCATCTTCCGTGGCGTAGCGCGACTCCTGACGGGAGCCGGTGCACGCCTCTCTTACGGAGACTCGCCGGGCTTCGGGCGGACGGAGTCGGTGGCAGGCAGAGCGGGAATCGCGAGAGCGGCTCGTGATCTGTCCATTCCCGCGGCGGACTTTGCCGCCGGCGAGACCGTGTCGTTCCCTGAGGGACGCCTCATCAAGCAGTTCACGATCGCACGCGGGGTCCTCAATTCCGACGCCATCGTGTCGATCGCCAAGCTGAAGACGCACGGACTCACGCGCATCACCGGCGCGATCAAGAACCAGTTCGGTTGCATCCCCGGGCCTCTCAAAGCCGAGTTCCACGCCCGCTTGCCGAACACGGCTCTCTTCTCGCAGATGCTCGTGGACCTGAACCTTCTGCTTCGGCCACGGCTCTTCGTGGTCGATGGAGTCGTCGCGATGGAGGGGAACGGCCCCCAGGGTGGTCGGCCCCGCCCGCTTCACGCCCTCCTGCTCTCCGACGATCCAGTGGCCCTCGACGCGACGATCTGCCGCCTCGTGAATCTCGACCCGCACCTGGTTCCGACGATCGAGTACGGCGAGGCGTTCGGCCTCGGCACGGCGTCGCCCATCGATCTCGTCGGCGATCCGATCGAGTCTCTGATTGCGTGGGATTTCGATGTCAACCGCGATCCGCGCGCGACGGTCGGCCGTCGCGGAGTCGCCTTTCGTGTGGCTCGTTGGATCGTCGTGCCGCGTCCCGTCGTCCGCGCCGCACAGTGCACCCGCTGTGGCACCTGCGTTCGCGTTTGCCCCGTCACTCCGAAAGCCATTGCGTTCGACGCGGAAGGACTCCCTCCGGTGCATCGCTACGACCGGTGCATTCGCTGCTACTGCTGCCAGGAGCTCTGCCCGGAGGGTGCGATCGAGATCGAAGTCCCGCCCCTCGGGCGCCTCCTTCACCGCTAGCCCTGCGAGTATCGCCTCATCCGATCCCGTGGAAGGGAAGCTCTGGTCTCCAGCATCCGGTCGCGTTCATCGCACCTGTCGCGGCCCATCCAAGACTGCGCGGGGGCCCTTCGTCGACGCGCCGGATTGACAAGCCCCGCGAACGCGGCTCGAATCCCCGTCTTGCCGCTCTCCCTGCAGTGTTCGATCTGCGCTCCGTGAGGCTCGAGTCGCCGGTTCGAGTCCTGAGATCCGGCCTACGCCGAGTGACGCGGCGATGCCCTGCTGCACGACGCGGTAGCCGGTCGCGCCCATCTCGTTCCTGGAGGAGCGATACGCGAACGCTCATCAAGACGCGACGTCTTGACCGACTTGGGCTCGCCGGGTTCCGCTCCACCAAGCGGCGCCCTGCACAACTCCGCTGGGCACGGCGTTTGTCATCTCCTCGACCGGGACGAATCGCACGACGGGAACCAGGCCGAGTCTCGGAAACGGCGTGATGCCGAGAATGCGGAGACCCCATGCGGAAAGAGGGAGGATCGTCCCGAGCAGAATCGTGACCGCTTGACGTCGCCGGATCGCGATCGGACGGACGGCGGCCCTGACAAAGAGAGCCGGCGGGTCCCGGCCACGCGCGGCGTCGAGTGCTCTCTCGCGCCGTAAGGAGGATGCTCTGACGCCGACGTCGTCGCATCTCCGCCCCGGCGCCCACGCTCAGGTCACCGCCCGGTGAATGCCGATCCCTCCCGCGAGAACAATCCCCATTCGAACAGCCGTTCCCAGTCCGGCAGCCACGGCAAACAGGACAGGCCGCCGCCCGACGAGCGCGAAGAGGTACAGCGACACGGTGTCCGGAAACCCCGGGATACTCAAGAGGACGAACACGGCGAACACACCGTATCGACGGACGAATCGCTCGCTCCAGGCCATCACGGAGCGAACCCAGGCGTGGCGAT
>JAQTVA010000162.1 GCA_028707055.1 Candidatus Bipolaricaulis sp.
TCTTCGGTCCGCCATCGAGCTGGCCGTCATCTTCTGCGCAGAGCTGGTGCTGATGCACGTCGTCGATCCGTTGCCCTGCGCGATCTCCTGTCCGGGGAGCTCCGGGCTCGGAGTCGTCCTCTGTGCGCCGATTCTGGCAGACTCGATCGAATCGGCGAAGGGCACCCTGCGCAGGCTCGCCGCCGAGCTCCTCCCAGCGGGACTCGCGTACCGGGAGCGAGTCGATCTTGGCTCTCCCGCGGCCCGCATTCTCGAGGCCGCTCGCTCTGAAAAAAGCGATCTCATCGTCATGGGGATGCGGCCCAGGTCCTGGCTGCGGAGGTGCTTCCGTCCATCCCCGACCCTGGCGGTGGCTCGAGACGCGAGCTGTCCCGTGTGGGTCGTCCACCGGACGGCGTAGCCTGCTGCGCACGCGCTGTGATAGGCTCGCCACGGTACGGAGCCCGGCGGGCGGATCGATCGGCACGCCGGCTGCGACGGGGTGGCGTGGTTGGGAAGACTGGCGCGATTCCGACTCGGCAAGAGCGAACAGGACGTAGACCGGGCGATCCGGTGCGTCGTGGCGTACGCCTACGAGCACACCGCGCACTACCGGCGGCTGTTCGATGACGCCGGATTGCGCCCGGACCGGATCGAGGGAGCCCGTGACCTGCCGCGGGTGCCGGTCACCACGCGCGACGCGATCGGAGAGGAGCCCTGGAGATCGATTCTGTCAGACCGCGCCGTCGAGTCCCGCTGCCGACGGGCGCTGACGAGCGGCTCCACGGGAACGCTGCTCGCGGTCCACCTGAGCGCGCCGGAGGCGTACTACCGACGGCTTCTCTTGCTGTGCGCGTTCTACAAGAACCTCGGCCTTCGGCTCCCTCTGCGCGTGGCCGAGGTCGGCCCACGAGACGAGCGCCCGCCCGACGACCTCGTCCAGAGGGTGGGCCTGATCCACGTGGCCCATGTGCGGCTCGAGGGGTCCGTCGCGGAGGCCGTCGGCCTCCTTCGACGGTTCCGGCCGCACATCCTTACCGGCGCGCCCTCCTGCCTCGAGCTCTTGGCCGAGGAATGGCGGGACGAGGGTTGCGGCGACCTTCGGTTGATCGTGGCGAGGGGAGAGGTGTTGGGCCGTGAGGCACGCGAGAGGCTGGCGTCGGCATTTCGGCGCCGGGTCGTCGACTACTACGGTTGCGAGGAGGTCGGCAACGTCGCCTGGGAGTGCCCGGACGACGACGGGCGATTGCACGTGAACACCGATGCCTGTGTGCTCGAGGTGGTGAGCGGCGCCGGTCGTCCCGTTCCTCGGGGAACGGAGGGCGCGGTGGTCGTGACCAGCCTTTTCTCGTACACGATGCCGTTTGTGCGGTATGCCCTTGGGGATCGGACGCACTTCCTCGAAGAGGCAGGCGCGCGATGCCGCTGCGGGAGCGCTCTCCCGGCGATCGCCGCCCCGAGCGGGAGAGACGAGGACTTCCTTGTGCTCCGCGACGGCCGACGCGTCTCGCCCCGGACCCTCGACAACGTGGTCGGTCATGCCCTGTACGCGCGCACGGCGTGCGCGGAGCGTGCCGTGCGCTACCGCATCGTGCAGGAGGAGGTCGACGTCGTCCGCGTGGAGGCCGTGATCCCCGAGGACGCCGCGGAGGACCTGCAGGTCGCGCTTGACGTGGCCTGCAGAGGACTCAGCGCCGATCTGCGCTGTCGGCTTTACCCGGTCGTCGGGTTCCCCGAGGACGGGACCGGGAAGTTCCGACGTGTGGTCTCACGGATCTCCTAGTTCGCGGCCCGTCGGGCGGAGCGTCGAGCGCCGGGCGATAGAGCCGATGGATGTACCGATGCGCGGCGGCGGCGGCGCTGAAGTGCTCAAGAACCCGCGTCTGCGCCCGTCCGACGAGCTCCTCGCGCCGCCCGGGATCCCGTGCCAGCGCACGGGCGATCCGGACGGCGCCTGGGAGATCGTCGGGAGCGAACAGGATCCCCGCGCCGTCGTCGAGAAGGCGCGGGGTGGCGCCGACGGCGCTGGCCAGGACCGGCACCCCGGACGCCATCGCCTCGAGGACGACCATCGACTCCGACTCACGAAGCGACGGCATCCACAGGAGGTCGAGGGCGCGGTAGATCGTCGGGACGTCGTCGACGAAACCGAGGAGGTGGAGCCGGCCGCGCCAGGACGGGGTCATCGCCAGCCGCTCGATCTCGGTCCGCTGGGGACCGTCGCCGATAACCAGGACGTGGACTTCGTCTGCGTACGGCGTCAGTGCCTGGAGCGTCGATGCCTGTCGCTTCTCGCGGGCCAACCTGCCGATGAGGCCGATCACGAAGGCGTCGGGTGGGATGCCCAGGGACTCGCGTGCGTTGGCGCTCTCGGCGGCATACGCTCGCCACACCGCGGCATCGATGCCGTTCCCGAGGCCCGGCACCTCGCGCGCGGCGGTTCGATGGGCGGCCTTCGTCCTCCGAGGGGAAACCATCGAGGTGTGCCGGTCCAGTCGGGTGGACAGGCACCGCCACACGACGGGGCGGAAGGCGCCCGGTTCCGCGCCGTGACGCGTGGCGACGGCGGGAATGCCGAGCCGCCGGGCGGCGAAATACGCGTAGACGGCGCCGAGGGTTCCATGGCCGTGAACCAGGTCGCTGCCGGAGGCCAGCGTGGCGATTCGCGAGGCGACGGTCGAGATCTCGAGCCCGCGGGCGACCAGCCGCGGGCGCATCCATCGTCGCAACTTTGCGAGCGGCAGAACGTGGGTTCCCACGCTGGAGCGGCGCATCCGCTCGAGGCGGAAGGCGCTTACGCGGCGGCCCCGCTCCTGGAGCAGAACGACGTCGACGTCGAGCCCAAGGCCCGCCTCTGCGGCCGCAATCTCCGCCACGGCGCTCAAACACCCATACGCCGTGTCGCAGCAGACATGGACGACCTTCATGCCTGGGATCGTATCCGCAGCTCGAGTGCCGAGCACCTGGATTCGGCCACGGCCCGGCACGTTCGAGGCCGATGGGCTCGCGTCTTAGGAGTCTTCCGCCGGGGAGGCTTGCGCTCCGAACTCTTGTCGCAGAGAGACGATCATCTCGAGTTCTACCGGGATGTTGTGGGGGAGGGAGGAGGTTCCGAGGGCGCAACGAACGTGGCGCCCCGCCTCGCCGAACACGGACACGAGGAGCTTCGATGCCCCGTTCATCACTTGGGGCTGCCGGTCGAATCCGGGAGCGGAGTTGACGAATCCACGCAACTGGACGATCTCCTCGACGTTGTCGAGCGAGCCGGTCGCGGCGCGGATCGCGGCGAGGGCGTTCAGCGTCGCCTGACGAGCCGCCTCGACGCCCTGTTCGAGGCTGACGTCTCGACCCACCTGGCCGACGACCGTGGGGACTCCGTTTCGCATCGGCCCCTGTCCGGACAAGAAGAGGAGACGCCCCACCTTCTTCGCGGCGACGTACTCGCCGCCGGGAGCGGGAGGTGGGGGCAGTTCCAGCCCAAGCTCAGCCAGCCGTCGCTCGGCGCTGACTCCGTTCATGGTTCCTCCGATCGCACTTCGTCGTTGCAGCGTCTTCCCGGTCCCATCGTCCTGACGAACGGACCGGCACTCATCGCAACTTCGGATCCCAGACATCGCGCAACGTATCGCCGAGAAAGTTCGTGCCCAACGCGAGCAGCATGATGACGATGCCGGGCATCGTGGCCAGCCACCAC
>JAQTVA010000163.1 GCA_028707055.1 Candidatus Bipolaricaulis sp.
ACGTGATCGCTTGGCGGTTGACCTCGAGGATGACATCTCCGTCGAGCACTCCCGCCTTGGCGGCGCGGCTTTCGGCAGCAACGCTCATTATGACCACGCCGTCTGTCGAATTCAATCCTAGGTGCTGCGCAACGATGGACGTGATCGGTCCGACGGTCAGGCCGAGGACGGACACCGCTTCGACCGACGGGACATTGCCTTGGTAGTTCGCCAGAGTCTCTTCGTCGGGGCGCTCGGTCAGCGTCGCTCGGAGTACCAAGCGCTCGCCGGACCGGACAACCTCGATCTCGACGGATGCTCCGACGGGTTGCAGGGCCACAGTCCGCGACAGGTCGTCAGCAGAGGCGATGACGGCATCGCCGATGCGGATCACCACGTCTCCAACCTGGATCCCCGCCTTGTCTGCGGGATCGCCGGGGAAGATCTGCGCAATGACCGCGCCGGAGACGTTCGGATCGACGCCAAACTCCTTCACCGACTGCGGGCTCACATCGGTGATCGCGACGCCCAGCCACCCGCGGGTCACCGAGCCGGCCGCCACGAGCTGATCGAGCACGTCCTTGACGCCGTTGATCGCGACGGCGAAGTTGATCCCCTCGATCGATACCCCCTCTCCCGAGCTTCGGGCAATCATGGTGTTCAGTCCGACAACTTCCCCGCGCGCGTTCACCAGCGGCCCGCCGCTGTTCCCGGGGTTGATGGCGGCGTCGGTCTGGATCAGGTTGTAGTATCGGCCGACCCCCTCGGGCTTCGTGATGTCTCGGCCGACGGCGCTGATGATCCCCATGGTCACCGTGTACGACAGCCCAAGGGGGTTTCCGATGGCGATGGCCCAGTCGCCGATCTCGATCGTCGCGGAGTCGCCGAGCGTCGCCACCGCAAGCGCGCTCGTGTCCCCGCGGAGTCGCAGTACGGCGACGTCGAGCATCTCATCGGAACCGACGACATCGGCCTTCCACTCGTTCCCTGAGACGTCCGTGACGGAGATCGCGTCCGCTTGATCGACCACATGCGCGTTGGTCAAGACGAGCTTCTCGCCGCCGTACGCCACGATGACGCCCGACCCCATGGATTGCCTCTCCCTCTCTTGGGGAGTGGTGTCCTGCGGCGCGTTGAAGAAGTACTGGAAGAATCGGTCCCCGAACAGGTCGGCATACGGGTTGTCGACGGTGACGGTTGCCGTGACGTCGACACGCACGACGGCGGGGCCGGCGGCGGCGATGGCCGCCTTCACCGCGGCCTGTCCCGAGTCCGTGATGGATTGGTTGAGCTCCGCGACCGCCGATGTCGTGCCCTGCGCGGCGACGGCGACGATCGGTTGGACGGAGACGGAGAGGTCGGACGTCTTCATCCACGCCACGGTGAGTCCCCCGCCCACGACGACGAGAGCGAGCAATCCGGCAAGTAGTCTTTTACGCATACGCTGCCTCCTCCGTGTATAGTCGTTCGAAAATGGCTTCTGCCTCCCTAACTGTATGAAGGAATGTGAACCGGTTGTGAAGGACTGCCGTCAAGGGGATGGACCCGGGGAGGGTTCGATCCGTGCCATCGCCGCGTTCTCCGGCGGACTCGACAGCATCCTTGCGGCAACCCTCGTCCGACGCGCGGGCGTCGGGGTGACGCTCCTGCACGTCCGCCACCTCTGGAGCGGCGGAGCGGAAACCCAACAGAGACTGCAGGCGGCGGCGAGCCGAATCCATCTCCCCCTCTGCGTCGTCGACGCGACCGTCGACCACCTCGATGTCGTCCGTCACCCCAAGCACGGCTACGGCGCGGGCGTGAACCCCTGTGTCGACTGCCACATCTTCATCCTGAAGGTGGCGAAACGCGTGATGGAGGAAGAAGGCGCGCACTTCGTGGTCACCGGCGAGGTCCTCGGCCAACGACCGAAGTCGCAGCACCTCAAAGCCTTGCTGGATGTGGCCGAGGAGAGTGGGCTGGGAGATCGCCTCGTGCGTCCGCTGTCGGCCAACCTCCTCCCGGACACCCTGCCCGTGAAGCAGGGTTGGCTGCGCCGCGAGGAGCTCCTGTCCATCCAGGGGCGCGGACGAGAAGCCCAGATCGCGCTGGCGGCCCGCCTGGGAATCGAGCACTTCCCACAGCCGGCTGGCGGGTGCCTACTCACGGAGAAGGTCTACGCCGCTCGCGTGCGCGACGCGTTCCGCCACACCGGAAAGGATCGCATCGGGGTTCCGGAGTTCGAGCTCCTGCGCCTCGGGCGGCACTTCCGCCTATCCGAACGCGTCAAGGTGATCGTGGGCCGCGACGAGGAGGAGAACGCGCGGCTCGCACATCTCGCGGGAGACCGGATCCGCATCGAGCCGGTCGACGTCATGGGGCCAACGGTCCTCGTCGAGGGAACGCCGACGCACGACGACGTCATCCTCGCCGGCGCCCTCGGCGCCCGCTACAGCGACCATGGCGGCGCCGACCGCGTTCGTCTGAAGGTCTTCCACTCCGGGAGTGAGGAAGTCATCGAGGTCGCCCCGCTGGATCCCGCGAGTCCTCAGTTGGCCGCCTGGCGAATCGGCCACTAGCTCCCTCACATGATGAGCGAGAGCGCCTCCTGACGGGATGCGGGGTTCTTGTGGAAGCTCCCCCGGAGCGCCGAGGTCACCATGGACGAGCCCGCCTTCTTGACGCCGCGCAGCGTCATGCAGAGGTGGGTCGCTTCGAGTCGGACGAGCACGCCGAGCGGATCGAGGCGCTCGACCAGGGCGTCGGCGATCTGCGACGTCAGCCGCTCTTGAAGCTGCGGGCGGGCAGCGGCGATGTCCACCACGCGCGCCAGTTTGCTCGCCCCGACAATGCGTCTTCCCTGAGGGATGTACACGACGTCGGCGGTTCCCATGAACGGCAGGAGGTGATGTTCGCAGATCGAGAAGAAGGGGATGTCCTTCAGCACGATCATCTCGTCGTAGGACTCGTCGTAGACGACGCCGAGCGCCTCGGCGGGGTCGACGCGCAACTGGGAAAAGAACTCAGCGTACATCTGCGCTACGCGCCGCGGGGTGTTGGCCAGCACCTCGGGGTTCAATGCGTCTTCTCCGAAGCCGGCCAGCACTTCCCGAATCCCGTTCTCGATCCGCTCGATGTTCACGGTCTCCCCCTTCACACCGGTCAAGGATAGGGACGAGGCGGCGACGCGGCAACCTCTCGCATCTTCTCCCAAGAGCCCCTGGGACCGCGTCTTGAGGAAGGCCGGCGCGCCTCCCAGCCGCCCTGGGGACGGCATCTTGAGGAAGGGCGGCCAGTTTCCAAGCCGCCCTGGGGACGGCATCTTGAGCAAGGGCGGCCAGCTTCCAAGCCGCCACGGGGACGGCATCTTGAGCAAGGGCGGCCAGCTTCCAAGCCGCCACGGGGACGGCATGTTGAGGAAGGGCGGCCAGTTTCCTACACTCACTGGCAGGGGACTGGATCCGCCGACGCGTCGCGTCGGCCAGATGACGAGGAGGGACGCATGGCGGCACCACAGGGGTATCGAGTCATCGCAGAGAGGCCGTACGAGAAGGCGGGCGCGCACTGCGGCTACACGGGGAAGACCCTGTACGTCAACGTGGGCAGCGGCGCGATCGAGGAGCGTCCGGTCACGCAACAGATGAAGGACGTCTTCATCGGTGGGCGCGGGTTCGGCCTCTGGCGGCTGTGGAA
>JAQTVA010000164.1 GCA_028707055.1 Candidatus Bipolaricaulis sp.
CCCTGTGAACCCGAGCCACACCCGTCCGCCGTGCCGCTTGATCAAGCGGCCGAGGGCGCAGTCGTCAATCAGGGCGGAGCGGATGCTTTCGATTCCGCCGGCCTCGTCAAGGGCCTTGCGCCGGACAA
Organism: Candidatus Bipolaricaulis sp.; assembly: GCA_028707055.1. Classification (GTDB taxonomy): domain Bacteria; phylum Bipolaricaulota; class Bipolaricaulia; order UBA7950; family UBA9294; genus JAPLGD01. The sequence goes on from JAQTVA010000164.1 coordinate 129, forward strand.
GGATGCACCCGCCGGCGGCTCCCGCGGTTCGGCGGCGTGGATCGGCGACAAACCGGAAGGGGTACAGCTTGGCGAAGAAGTAGACGAACGCGGGGATGAGGAGGCGATCCCATCGCGAGTCGACACGGAGGCGGGCCATCAGGGACACGAGGTCGAGCCCTTCCGACTCCGCCTTCTGGACGAGCGCGCGCAGGACCCCGGAATCGTGGGCGATGTCCGCGTCGGTGAACCAGACGTAATCTGATCCTGCTGGTTCGCCGTGTCGGATCCCTTGTCCCAGGGCCCACACCTTTCCCGCCCAGCCCTCGGGCAGCGGTTCGCCTCGGAGCACGGTCAGTCGTTCCGGACGCCCCGCCGCGGCCGCCCTTGCGATCGCTGCCGTTTCGTCGTCGCTGCGATCGTCGACGAGGGTGACATGGAACGCTCCGAGGTACTCCTGACCGACGACGGTGGGCAGCGTCTCGGGGAGCACGTCCGCCTCGTTCCGGGCGGGGACGACGGCGGCCACCGACGGCACCCGCTCCTCCGCGAGCGGCGCCGTGGATCTCGGTCGCGCGCACCCTTGGGAAGCGGCGTCGAGCCGCGGGAGAAGCCGCCAGAACCTACCGCGAAGGGCGACCAGGCCGATCCACAGGGCGAGACATGTTCCTGCAACGACCCACACCGCCAGCATCAGCCCGCTCCTTCATCGACGAGGACGTCGCCCGGCCAGGAGCCCCGGGGCGCGCTCAGTCCGTCTTCTTCTCCGACCTCGCGTGCTCCCCACGCCGCGATGACGCGCGCACGTGGTAGACGGCGGCCGCCGCCAAACCGAGGAGGGTGATCGCGAGCATCCACACGGGGAATCGGAACGACGGGGTCGGCTCACGCCAGACGCTCTTCGTCCACCAGCCGCTGCCGGGGACCGCCTCGTCCTCCGCGGAGCCGGAGGGCTTGATGCGGAGGCCGTGAGACTCCTCTACCCACCGGGCCGTCGCCCCTCCCCCGGCGTCGGAGGTCTCGACGAGCAGGCGCGACTCGAGTGAGAACACGGTGACAACCTCGCCTGTCGACACTGCGAAGTCCGCCTCTCGGCCGAGGACTCGAGTCGCGGACCGCATCGCGGACCACGGGCCGCTCGCGGGGCCCGCCGTGACGACGACCTCGCAGTTCCCGCCGGCCGATGCCGCGGGAAGGCAGCGGAACCGCGCCCTACCGACGATGAGTTGGACGCGGACCATGTTTGGCGAGCTCGAACGGAGGATCACCTCGCTCTCTTCATCCAGCGCCAGCGTTCCCCACTGCCCTTCCGCGGAGAGCACACTCACTGTGGCATAGCTCGCCTTCCCCGTACGGATCCCGATCGCGGGACGGATCGAAACCGGGTACTGCGCCACGCGGGTCCAGTTGCCGACCCACACCTGGGGCGAGATCTCGACCTGCCCGCCTCCCTTCCAGATCTCGAGCCGCAGGTCGTCGGGCTCCGCGCGTGGGAGGTCCCGCTGAAGGAGACCCGAGAGCCTCGCCTGCACGTCGGCGAACGCGGCGATGGAGAGGTCTCTCAAAGGCAGAGCCTCCGAGTGGCGAACCCCGTCAATCACGAAGTCCGGCACGCCGTTCACGTGGGCCGAGGCTGTGCTGACAAAACCGTCATCCTCCGCCGCCCCGAGACCGATCTCGCCTCCCGCGCGCAGCTCGGTCCGCCGCCCGGAGATGTTCGCGTACTGCACGTCCGGGTTGAGGTGCGTGCCCGCGGCCTCGCCCGCGTTCAGCCTGCGGAGGAAATCGGAGTCCTCGCCCAGTTCTTGGGCCGCCACCGGATGCTGCTCGAGCCACGAGGTCAAGAACGCGTAGGGTCGCTCGAGCCATGCGGCGCCGTGGTTTGGCGTAGCGACAAGGAGGAGCTTCCGTACAGCCGTCCGAGCGTCGAGCGGTTCCTCGACGGCGCGTCGCGCCGCGAGCCCGGCCACGCTGTGGGCGATGGCGTCGACTCGGGTCGTCTTGACTCCGAGGAGCGCATACGCTCGCAGCCGATCGGCGATCGTGCGTCGCAGGAGCTCGGCTTGCTCTTCGAACGAGCCGGTGACGGTCGGTGCCGCGAACAGCGCGATGAGGGTCGGGTCGAAACGATCGTTTCGTGCGTACTCGCAGAACGCCGTCCAAGCGGCTTGGTCCGCGGCAAAGGGGTACGCGACCACCAGCGGCGGCCGACAGACGAGAACCTGCACCACGCTCTTCCCGGGAGTCCCCTCTCGATCCTTGTACTCGAACGTGATGGGAACGATGGCGGCCCATGCGAGGGCCGTGCTCTCCAGGGGATGTGTCAAGGTCTCCGTTGCGAGGTCGCTCGGCGGGACGTACGTCAGGGTTCCTCGGCCCTCGGCATCCAGGGACACGGCACGCGGCGCTCCGTTTGCGCCGCGCAACGACCCCAAGGAGGGTTCCCGTACCGTGACCGAGTCGGGCTGGATCCCCCGGGTCGTGAGGGAGAGAACGAGCGTGGACGCGCCGTCCGCGGCCACACCCACGTAGCGCCCGCCATCCGGGCGGGTCTCGAGCACGATGGAGAGCTCCACGCGCTGGAGCGTGAGGTTCAGCTGCCGCGCCACGGGCGTCCCTCCGCGGCCGAACGCCGAGAGCCGGAAGGCGCCGTGGACGTCCGTCGTGGTGGCGACATCCCAGTCGCGGAAGCGTACCTGGGCGTTCTCGATAGGAATCCCCCGCTCGTCGGTGATGATGCCGCTGACCGAGATCAGCGACACGTCCTCGGTACTCAGCTCGAGAGGCTGCGCAGACGCCGTGTGCCCGTCCGCCGTAGCCACGACGACGAGGTCGATTGGAAGAGGACGATCCTCAAGGGCAACGCTCGACGGAGGCAGGGCGATTCTTGTGGCCAGAGAGCGAAGTGTTCGGCAGTACTCCGACTTGTAGTTCTCGCAATAAGCCAGTAGATCGGAGAGAACGGCCCGGGCCTGTCCCTTTCTCGTCGCTTTGACCGCCTCCTCGTACTCGGCGGGAGGTCGTGACGCGGGGTCGTACGTGTACGACAGCCCGGCGACGATTCGGACGTCACCGGTGGCCGTCTTGTAGCGAACGGCCGATGCCGTGTCGAAGTACGTCAAGCCGCTTCCCAACGGGGAGACGACGATCTGGTAGACCACAGCGGAGCCGTGGTCCATCGGCTCGAACCTCTCGAGCACATACCCCTGGCAGAGGTTCCTGCGCGCATACCCGGCGTCGCATCCCCAGCGGTCGACGCCGAGAAGCTCTCCGACCGTCCCCTTCTCAGGACGCTGACCGCAGACGCCCGTCGCCTCGGCCTCGAGGGCGGCGGCAAGCTCTTCCGGCGTCTTGTCGTGGTCCCGGCGTACGAGGGCATCCAGGAACTGCTCCGCCGCATCCTCCGCCGTGAGAATCTCCGAACAGCTCACCGTCGCGGGAACGTGGTACGCACCATTGGGGCCCTCGCAGTTCAACGTTGTCTCATCAGCTCGACCCGGAAACGCCAGCAGACCCAC
>JAQTVA010000165.1 GCA_028707055.1 Candidatus Bipolaricaulis sp.
TTGGCTTTCTTCCCCGCTTCTTCGACGGCCTTGCCGAGGGTGGGACGCCGAGGTCGATCCTGGCCGGGTTCCGGGAGTGCGACCCGGAGATCGAGAGCCGCCAGATCGGGATGATCCCCTACGAAGGCGATGCGCTTTCGTTCACGGGGGCGCGCTGCGCCCCCTGGGCGGGACACCGGATCGGCAGCGATTACGCCATCCAGGGCAACATCCTCGTCGGTCCGGAGGTCGTGGACGCGATGGCCGACGCGTTCGAGAGAACGGAAGGCTCTCTCCACGCTCGCCTCTACGCCGCGCTGGCGGCCGGAGATGCCGCGGGCGGCGACCGTCGAGGGCGACAAAGCGCCCGGCTCATGGTGAAGAAGCGCGGCTACGGCCAGCCGGGAACGGATGCCCTCGTCGACATCACCCTCGAGGATCACGCCCACCCGGTGGCCGAACTAGGGCGCATCCTCGACGTTGGGAGCACGCTCCTTCAGATTCTGCGGCGCCTTCGAGCCTTCTCTGAGGCGTCGGCCCCCGACAAGCCGGCGATTCTCGACGACCTGCGCGCATTCCTCGACGACAAACGCGACCGCCGCTACCTCGACTGGTGGGAGTCTCTCGGAACGGCGTACCACGAGATCGGCGACCTCGACGACGCCGTGGATGCATTCAAGACCTACCTCGCGATCAACCCCACGCTTCGCGTCGTGCTGGAAGCGGGAGCCAAGCAAGGCACCTTCCCCGCCGACCTGGCCACGCGTCTGTTCGCATAGAGGGCAGAGTCAGAACGCGATCGGGCTCTCCGCGCCGGCGCTCCCTGGATCGCGCCCCAGCCCTCCGGGTAGACTCGCCGCCAAGCGAGCTCCCAGCGCGTAGGAGGCATGTGTCATGAAGCCCGTCGAGATCCAGGACATCACCACCTACCGGTTCCTGTCGTCCGTCGAGTTCTCCCCCGCCGGCGACCGGGCCGCGTTCATCGTCAAGCAGGCGAACGTCGAGAAGAACGAGTACTCCTCCAACCTGTACCTGGTGGAGCTTCCAGCGCGGAACGTGCGCCGGCTGACCGGAAGCGGCAAGGACGGCGAGTTCGCGTGGGACGCCGACGGCCAAACGCTCTTCTTCCTCTCGAAGCGCGTGGAGTTGGAGGACAAGACCGCCCTCTTCCGCATCCGCGTCGACGGCGGCGAGGCCGAGCAGGTGGCTATCCTGCCGCACAAGGCGGAGGGCCTCCGCGCCCTCGGCGGCGGACGCTTCCTGTACACGGCGCGCGTCCCCCAGACCGACGAGCCCAAGCGCGAGGACGCTAAGGACTACGAGGTGCTCGAGGAGATCCCGTTCTGGATGAATGGCACGGGCTTCACCAGCCGTCGGCGCAAGCACTTGTTCGTCTTCGACCCCGCGGCCGCCGAGCCCGTGGACCTCTTGGAGTCGGAACTCGAGGTCGAGTCGTTCGATCTCCGGGGCGGGCGCGTCGCCCTCGTCGCGCGGCGTTTCCCCGGTGTCGCGCCGACCCAGCGCGAACTGTGGGTGATCGCCCTTGACGGAGGCGAGAAGCGCCGGATTCTTCTCGGAGACGTCCATTGCGACTCTGTGCGCTTCCTCGACGATCGCACCCTCGTCATCGTAGGAGGACCCCACACACCCTACGGCCTGGGGCAGAACCGGGAGATCTACGCGGTCGACCTGGACTCCGGCAAGGCCCTCTCGCTCACTCCGGACTGGGATCGCTCGCTCGGCAACTCGATCGGCAGCGACTGCCGCCACGGAGCCGGGCCGACGCTCCGCGTCGACGGCGACTCGATCTACGTCTCCGCAACCGACCGGTCGCACGGCGTCCTCCTCCGAGTCTCGAAGCGGGGGAAGGTCGAGACGGTTGTGTCGGCGCCAGGGTCGATCGACGCCTACGACGTGCGCGGCCACACGGTCCTCACCGTGGAACTTCGCCCCGGGCGCCTGCAGGAGCTGTACCTCGCCGAGGGAAAGAAGCTCGCGTGCCTGACTTCGCTCAACGAAGAGAACCTGCGCGATCGCGCGCTCTCGGAGGCCATCCCGTTCACCGTTCCCTCGCCGGGCGGGGGAGAGCTCGACGCCTGGCTCTTCCCGCCGATCGGCCTCGACGCCTCATCCAAGGTTCCGACCCTGCTTTCGATCCACGGCGGCCCGCGCACGGCGTCCAGCGGTGTGTTCTTCCACGAGATCCAGATGCTCGCCGGTAAGGGGCATGCGGTCCTGGTCTCGAACCCGCGCGGTTCCTCCGGCCGTGGCAACGCGTTCGCCGACATCCGCGGCAAGTATGGGACGATCGACTACGACGACCTCATGGCCGTCGTCGACGAGGCTCTGAAGCGCTTTCCGTACCTCGACTCCGAGCGACTCGGGGTCCTGGGCGGGTCGTACGGCGGGTTCATGACCAACTGGATGATCGGCCACACCGACCGCTTCCGCGCCGCCGCGTCGCAGCGATCGATCTCAAACTGGATCCACAAGTTCTGCTCGACCGACATCGGCTACTTCTTCAACCACGATCAGATCGGGGCGACGCCGTGGTCCGACGGAGGCGGAGAGAAGCTGTGGTGGCACTCGCCGCTCAAGTACGCCGACCGAGTGAAGACGCCGACCCTGTTCATCCACTCCGAGCAGGACTACCGCTGCAGCCTGCCCGAAGGGATCCAGATGTTCACCGCGCTCCGCTACCACGGCGTCGAGACGCGGCTCGTGATGTTCCGCGAGGAGAACCACGAGCTGTCCCGATCCGGGAAGCCCAAGCACCGCATCCGGCGGCTGGAGGAGATCGTCGCCTGGTTCGACCGACACCTGAAGCCGACAACGTAGGAGCGTTGGCGCGCGCCGCGCTCTCCTCTATGCTGCTCTCCAGGCTAACGCACATGCGGAGAAAGAGGGCGCCATGCGAACGCGACGGATGGGTGGCCTGCTGGTCGTGGCGTGGGTGTTGGCGGTGGCCTGTGCGGCCGGCTCTGTGCCAAGCCCGGCGGAGCGAGGCCCGTATGGCGTAGAAGAGGTGTCTCTCTCCCTGGTCGACGTCGACCGAGATCGGGAGATGGACGTCCTCGTCCTGTATCCGGTCGAGGAGGAGGGCGCCGGGCGGCCGGAGCGCGGATTCCCGCTCGTTCTGTTCAATCACGGCTTCCTGCTGCGCGGCGACCTCTACCGATCCTACGGGGAGCACCTGGCGTCGCACGGGTTCGTGGTCGCCCTTCCGACCCTGCGCATGAGTCTCTTCGGGATCGGCCACGCGATTCTCGCCGCGGACGTGCGCTACGTCCTGGACTGCTGCCTGACGCTCGACGCGGATCCGGACAGCGTCCTGTATGGTTTGATCGACGAGTCGGCCGTCGGCGCGTCCGGACACTCCCTCGGCGGGAAGCTGTCCCTCCTCGAGGCGGTCGACGACCCTCGCATCCGAGCGATCGCGGTGCTCGATCCTGTCGACGTCGCCGGCCCGGGAGCGAGCGACACGCCGGAGTCGCCCAGCGTCGCCCCCGAGAGGATGTCGGCGATCTCCGTTCCGCTCCTCCTGATCGGCGCCGAGCAGGGCGGGGAGACGGTGCTGTTCACGGCGTGCGCACCCGTTGGCCAGAACTATCAAGCCTTCTTCGAGGCCGCGAACCC